>JAEWNJ010000090.1 GCA_023392795.1 Candidatus Cloacimonadota bacterium | reverse complement strand
GGGGCATAAGCAGAAGCGTCTCAGGCGAAAGGTAAGCAGCAAATGCTGCTTATGCAGGCGGGGACGCCTGCAATCCTAACGCTGGCATTCCGCCCACTTGCCACTCTCCTGGAATCCTCTTCCGTGGAACGCAGGAGGGTTGGAAGAGGGTTCGAACAGCGAAGGAAACAAGGAATGGATGTACAGGCGGTCGCGGTACCGCCTATGTTATGAATGGTGTCATGTCCAGGGCGCTACGGCGAGCGCCAGTACATCAATGCTTGTTTTTCTCGTTTAAAATAAAACAGGGCGCTTCAGCGAGCGCCCCAATCTGTAGGGTAATGGTTGTTAGAAGCTCTTCACTTCAGTTGCCACTGTCAAATCAGCTTCGGTGGCTTTGAGTACTTCCTCAACGCTGACGCCTTCGGCTACTTCCTTTAACAGCAGGCCCTGATCGGTTACTTCGATCACCGCCATATCGGTGATAATGAGGCTTACCTTGCCCTTGGCGGTGAGAGGGAGATTGCACTCTTTCAGGATCTTGGAATTACCGTACTTATCGCAATGCTCCATGGCCACGATCACTTTACGGGCTCCGGTAACCAGATCCATCGCTCCGCCCATGCCGGGAACCATTTTGCCGGGGATCATCCAATTGGCGAGATTGCCGTGCTGATCCACCTGCAAAGCGCCCAGAACTGTGGCGTCGATGTGGCCGCCGCGAATGATGGCAAAGGAGAGGGCGCTATCGAAGAACGAAGCACCTTTGAGGGCTGTGATGGGGCCACCGCCGGCATTGATCATATCCTTGTCTTCCTTGCCTTCTTCGGGCTTGGCGCCAACGCCCAGCATGCCGTTTTCACTCTGGAAGATCACGTGCACACCCTCTGGAATGTGGTTCACAGCCTCTGTGGGCAGTCCGATGCCGAGATTCACATAATCTCCGTCCTTGAATTCTTTGGCGATTCTGCGTCCGATCATTGAGCGCTTATCCATTGGTCACCTCCGTAGATTGAACGATGTAATTCACGAAAACTCCGGGGCAAGCGATGGCTTCGGGATCGAGTTCGCCGATTTCGACGATTTCTTCTGCTTCAGCGATGGTAACGCGACCTGCCATAGCCATGATGGGATTGCTGTTGCGGGCAGTTTTGCGAAAGACGAGATTGCCCATCTTGTCGGCTTTCCAAGCTTTCACTATGGCATATTCACAGGGAATGGCTGGCTCGAGGATGTAGCTGATTCCGTCCATCTCCAGCACTTGCTTACCTTCTTCGACCACAGTTCCCACTCCGGTGGGAGTGAGAATGCCACCCAATCCGGCGCCATAGGCTCGCACCCGCTCCATCAGGGTTCCTTGCGGGACTAGCTCGATCTGCATTTCTCCTGCATTCATCTGCGTCTGGATGGCTTTGTTGGTACCCAGATGGGATACCTGCGCACTTTTTACCAGCTTTGCCACCACAAGTTTGCCCACACCTTTGGTTTCCCAATCGGAAGCGATAACGATCATGTGGATATCCTGTACTCCGCGCTCAACGATGGCATCAATGATGCATTCAGGCGCACCGACAGCCAGGAAGCCGCCGATGGCTACGCGACTGCCATTGGGAATGAGAGCTGCAGCTTCTGCTGCTGAAATCTGTTTTACCATTTCAACTCCTGATCAACTGAATATTTCTTTGGTACTCTGATATCTACTGGCTCGAATGTGTCAATGATTTTCCCCATCGAGGAGATAGGGCATAATCAAATGCTTATCTTTCGCCGCCACCGTTACGCTTAGAAAGATGCCATCTTCCCGATAATCCTCGGAATCAATTCTACCGATTTCATGCAAACGGGAAACGAGGGCAGTCTGTGCGTAGGGCAACTTGATCTGGTAGCTTTGGTTTTTCAGGACTGAGCTTTCCAACCTCGCCAACAAAGCCTCGATACCCTGCCCCTGAGCAGCGGAAACAAACACCGCATCCTCGAAGTAACGCTCCAGTAGCTTCTGCATGCGTTCATCCAGCAAATCACATTTGTTCATCACCATAATCTGCTCGATCCCATCCGCCCCGATGCCGGCAAGCACTTCATTCACTTCCTGAATATAGTACTCATGGCGGGGATCGGAGATATCCACCACATGCAGCAGTAGATCTGCATCCATCGCCTCCATCAGAGTAGCTCGAAACGAGGCTACCAGGTGATGAGGCAGATTGGAGATGAAACCTACGGTATCGGATATCACCACAGGACTGCCGGTGCTCAGTTTTAACTGACGGCTGGTGGAATCCAGAGTGGCAAAGAGACGATCCTCCACCAGGACACCGGCATCAGTGAGGCGGTTGAAGAGAGTGGATTTACCGGCATTGGTGTATCCTACCAGACAGATTTTCCCTGTGTTGTCACGCTGTTTACGCTGGGTTTCCTTGTGTCGGGTGATGCTATCGATAGCGGAATTGATCTTCCGGATATTACTGCGAATGAGGCGTTTGTCGATCTCAATCTGCTTTTCGCCCATACCGCGGGTAGCGGCTCCGCCCGCGCTGCGCATGCTGCCTCTTTCTTTATCAAAATGTCCCCAGAGTTTCTTTAACCGGGGCAGTTGGTATTGCAATTCCGCCAGCTTCACCTGCAGCTTGGCTTCCTTGGTCTTGGCATGATGGTGAAAGATCGAAAGGATCAGTTCCGTGCGGTCGATCACTCTGATGCCGAAGTTTTTCTCGATATTGCGGGCCTGCATGGGTGAAAGCTCTTCGTTGATGATCAACACATCGGCTTTTGCTCCGAAAAACTTCGCGCTCAGTTCTTCCAGAAAGCCCTTACCAAAATATGTAGCACGTTCTGGTTGCGGCCGTTTTTGCGTATAGCGTCCCAGTACGATGATGCCGGCGGTGTCTGCCAAACGTTCCAATTCATCCAGAGATGCTTCGCTTTCATCAGCGCTTTCACCTTGCCGGATCAGAGTGGCGATAAACGCGCTCTTTTCTTCTTCCTGTTCGAGCTCTTCCCACTCTTCTTCTTCAAGCTCATATTCTTCCATTATAAAGTCTTGCGACATAATATTACTCCTTGCCAAAAATGCTATAGATTCAGTATCACATCTGTGCCGCACAGGGTCATCGCGACGAGGGTACAAATGTCCGGTGTACCGGGGTCAGGCAGAGGGGAGGCGGAAGTTTTACTAGTTGATCACGGCTATCTTTCCTTTGGTTCGTTCATCGTCCATTTCGATGAGATAGTAGTACACCCCGCTGGAAACCCGGCGTCCATTGTTGTTCTTGAGGTTCCAGCGCCAGGTGATCCTGTTGTTATCCGGATTGAAGGGGCCGATATCGCTCTTGAAAACGAGGTTTCCTGTAGCGGAATAGATCGCTATTATCCCCTTCTTCCCGCCGGGGAAGTTCAGAAAAACCAGTTCACTTTGTTCAGTGGTGTTGATGGGATTGGGATAGACCTTCAGTTGGGACAAATCCTTGATATCCCGCAGGGCAAAGCGGGCAAGATTGTGCTGAGGCGAAATGACGTTGCCACTGAGGTCGCTGAGATTCTCCACCCGAATATAATACGCCTGATCACTGTGCTTTAGCTTGTGTAGCAGGCTCACGATCACGCTTTGGGAATCTACCAAAACTCCGGTGACCCGGTTATCAGGATCATTTGCAGGAGTGCTTAGGCTGTAATTGCCTGGATATGAAGCGGATGCAGGGGCTATCTCTTCAGAGAAACTGATGACTACGCTCTTCTTATCTTCAGTCACAGTAGTCTCCACGATCTGAGGAGGAGTATAATCCGGGGTATAGCTGAATGTATAGTCACTTTGCAGAATCGGGACACCGGTAGATCCATAGATCCCTTCCAGATGGAGAAGGAAGAGACTGTCTATGGCCGGAATCGCATCCCGGAAACGTAGCTGAACTCCGTGAGTCTGCGCCAATCCATTCACCGACTGCGGCTTTCCTAGCTGCGGCGAAACGCTGTAGTGACCGGGATTAAGGAAGCGGGCGGGGATTTCCTGATTGAATAGCAGCCTCAACTCACGATCCCCGACCATGGCGATAGACTCCACACTTGGCGGAAGCTTTGGCACCACAGTAATCCAGGGGCTGCTTAGGCTTTCAGGCGGATTGTAGGACTCGTTGTAGGCCGTAACCGCATAACTGTAGGTGAGACCCACCTGCAAATCAGTATCGACGAATTCTGTGCCGGTAATAGTGCTGAGTAATACCGCGGGGTCATCACCGGTCTTGCGGTAAACGTTGTAGTATTGAGCAGCTTGCGGAATCCAGGATAGGCGTGCCCTGCTTTCATCCAAGGGGGCAGCAGTAAAATTGACCGGAGTAGGGGTACCGGCAAAAGGGGTATCCAAAGACCACTGTACCGCCATTAGAGAATCGGGAGAAACTGGATAATTGGCGATCACGAAGGCCTTACCGGCATCATTCCGATAAGAGGCAAGCCGATAGTTTGCCGAGCTATCCCCCATGAAGACCGGCTCCAGTGCGCCATCTATATACTTCAGTATGTAAAGGCTGGGGCTGATGCCGAGAATGATCTCATCTTTCCCGTCACCATCCATATCCATCACTACAATGGCATTTTGGGAAGTGACGTTGTTGAACATAACATTGCCCATGCTTACGAAATGATTGTCCGAATCAGCGGTAAATGCCTCAAAATACCAGAAGGTGAGATTGGGATTCAGGATGTCGGAATTGTAACCGCCAACTACAAAGTCTTTAGTGCCATTACCGTCGAAATCGCCTACACCAAGCTGGTATGTATTAGCCACAGGCATGCGGTGGTGCCAGATGAGGGAATCTACGGTGGCGCTCATCACCTCAAAGACCATCACATCGCCATCGGTATCAGAAGTGAGGATATCATTGCGGTTATCGAAATCAAGACGATCCACGATCACTGTTGGGACGAAATTATTACGCAGGTTGGTGGCAGATGTATTATTCAAAGTATTTCGCACTGCCATCAGGCCGGCTGAATTGCGGGAATAGATCTGGACAACGCGTTCAGCAGGAAGGTTCTTTACCAGCAGGATGTCCGTGCTGTTATTACCATCATAATCGGTCATGATGCCACCCGTGATGCCGGGATCGTGCCACAATACAGAATCTGCGTCGGGATACTGCATTCCGCCCGGGGTTTCCCAAAGATGCGCGGAATCGTTTTTGATCAGCAGCATTTCCAGGCCTTCCTGGTAGGTATTGCCAAAATCCAGCGGCCAGAAATTGTCGCGGAACCAATTGGTCTGCAAATGCTGATCGTTGTGAGGTTCATAAGCATAGACCTGCCCGTATCCCGCCACGGGTATATCCATCGCCACATACTCTGCTATCCCATTACCATTGAAATCCACCCAGCGATTCAGCGGAACCCGGGCTTTACCAATAGGCTGGTAAGTATATCCATGTGCAGGAATGCTGCGGTATTGAATGTTCATGAAATTCTCATACACCTGGCTTTGGGATATCAGATTGGCCAGGTTTGTGGCAGTGATACGAATGGAGATCGGTCCCTGAGGGACACTTTCCGGGAGTGCCCAGACCTGAGTGCTGTCTGCTGTGCCCCCGTAAAGACGATAACTATAGCCGCCCACGCCATAGATATCCAATTCTGCATAAACTGGCTCATTGAAGCTTGCGGAGATGTAATAATGTTGGTTCGCGCGATCATAACGGCTGAATCCGCTGAGTTTCTCTTCCCGTAACATCGGTCCGCTACGATCCAGATTTACAGTGCGGTAGTAGTGATATTTCACTTGATTGTTTTGCAGCTTATGATACTGGATCCTAAGCATATAGCTGCCTTCCTCAAGATCGGGCGGGATGTAAAACTCGCCCAGGCGACCGTTTACCACCTCAGATGTGTGGTAAACCGGCTGCGCAGTGTGCTCACGCGCATCCAGCCAATTGCTCATGTTGGGATTGCTGATACTGCGGTACATCAGAGTGTAGCGTGCGAAGTCTTCGCCATAAACGCTGCCCCTGATTTCCACGGTTCCGCTTACTCCGCACTGATCGATGGGAGAAGTGATCTCCACAAAGGGTGGGTCCAGGTTTTCGATCAGCTTGCGGGCGTTTAGCAAGCCATGACCTGTCTTGAGGTCATTACCCGGATCGCCGATATCGTCCGTGGCGCTGAGCAAACGTCCCCGCACTTCCGCCGGTGACAGACCGGGAACTAAAGAGAGTAGTAAAGCAACGCTGCCGGCAACGTAAGGCGCACTCATCGAAGTGCCGGAAAGCTCCATGTACATGTCCTCTCCGCTGTCCTTATATGTGGAAAGCACCATTTCACCAGGTGCTACGAGATCAAGATCGTGTCCGTAGCTGGAAAATGAGGATGGCACCTTGGCGCTATTTACACTACCCACGGAGATCACATTACTGAGCTTTGCGGGATAGCTGATCACAGGACCGGGGGTGTTTCCGGATGAAGCCACAAGAACTACGCCCTTGCTGTATGCGTAGTCGCAGGCATCGGCAATGATGGCGGAGTAGTTGGGATCGCCCCAGCTCATATTTAGCACGTTGCATCCGTTGTCTGCGGCGTAGATGATCGCGGCTGCGGCATCATCATCCTGCAGATAGCCATCGCCGGTGGTTCTGAATCCCGCACGCAGCGGCATCAGGGAAACGCTCCAGCACACTCCGCTAACTCCGATTCCGTTATTGCCGCGGGCCCCGATAATACCAGAAACGTGGGTTCCATGATAGTTCTCGTCGGTCACATCACTATCCGGATCCAGATAATCGCCCAGAGCGATGTCCGACATTTCGGGTGCATGGACAAAATCCCAGCCGCAATAATCGTCAATATAGCCATTCCCATCATCATCAATTCCGTTGTTCGGAATCTCGGCTACATTGTAGTAGACATTGTCCGCGATGTCCGGATGAGTGAGCAGCAGACCGCTGTCGATAACGCCAACGATGATCTGCGGGTTGCCAGTGGTATAAGTCCAGGCTTGAGGAATGGACGATAAATCGTGCAATTGTCGGGGATACATGGGATCATTGGGATTACTGTGCAGCTTGCGCAGGTAATTGGGCTCCATGTATTCAATTCCGGGAAAGCTGAGGCTTTTAAGCTGAACCAGATCCGGCATCTGGCTTAGCTGAACCAGGTAATAGCGATTCCCGGGCATCCCCTTGATGGGTGAAATGCTCTTTGGTCCGTAGTTCGCCAGATAAGCGTCAAATGATGACAGACCGGTCTTATCTCCCTTGATCTGCAGATCATGGCTGGTTTTGACCAATAACTGCCCCGGACTGTATGCCGGGATTGCCGCCAGCCCCGCGTGCAAACAAAGCATTAGGGCGACAGCTATGTAACGAGCAATATTCATATCGTACTCTCTCAAGTGTCTGATAAACGCTTCAGGTCCTAGAAGTTGTAACGCAGACCGAAGCTGTGAACGTCCTTTAACCCTTCATCAAAAGCGGCAAAGCCATAATCCAGCACAAATCGGGACAGCTCAAAGCCCACCCCGGCGCTAAAACTCTGTGAATCATGCTCCAGCTTGTAGCCGCCACGCAGGTGCATTCTTTCCAGCAAACTTAGTTCCCCGCTAAATGCTGCCTGCAGGTCTTCGTCTGAGCTTTTCGTAAGACCGGCTTCCAGGGAGAGCCTTTGCCTGCCAATTTCGACACCCTTGTGGATGGCAAGATCAAAGCTGAGGGGAAGCTCAGCGGCTTCTGCATCAGTCTTATTGGCTATTCCCAGGTTTTGCACAGCGAAAGAGATCGCGCTGTCCTTCAGAGGCGGCAACAGGGTTAGACCCAGATCCGAGGCCAGAGCCAGGGAAGAGGCTGTGTCCAGCTTTTGATAGATCACACCCAGATTCATCCCCGCGTAAAGCCAGGGACTGAGACGCCGCGCGTGGTTTCCGGTCACAGCAATATCCACCGGATTGTAGCTACCGACCAGGAAGCCTGTTTCATCGCGTTTTTCGATTTCGCCATAGCTGAGATTCCGAATCATCAATCCGGTACTGGAACTGCGGCTGCTATTGTTATACCAGGCAGAGCTGAAGCCGGTATCTCCGATCCAGGTGCTATGGGCTGCTGATGCGCTCTTGAGATTTTCCTGACACGATGAGGCAGGTTGCATGATCCAGGACGAAGTATTGGAGGGGCTGTGAATTCCCCGGCCGGCCATAGCCATGCTGACGGGGTTTACGGGAATCTGTAAGAACTTGTAGCCGTATTCACCGGCGTTGTCATGCACTCCGGCAAAAGTACTGCCGATTATCATTAGGGTCCAGAGGACGAGTATGTATCTTTTCATGAGCTTTGCTCCTTGTTACTTTTCTATTCCAAAACGGAGTTGCAGTGTTTGCCCCCTACCTTTGAGCACAGCGATGTAGATACCGCTGCTGAGTTTGCGGGCAGGGATGTCGAAGACGTCCATATTGCGCAGATAGGCATAAGCCAGCCCAGTACGCTCATACACTAGAGAACCACTCAGATCGTAGATCTTCAGCTCCACCTTGGTATCGATCGTGGGCATCACGCTCAGGCTTAAGCGCTGTTCATAGATAGGCTTGAGGGGATTGGGGAAAATGTATGTCTCGTCTTTTACAAATACTGAGTTCTCCGTTTCGTAGATATTGGGCGGGAATCCAAAAGGGTAAAATGCAGTACGTCGCAGATTGCTATACTCACTAGTCCACATTGTGTGGGAAAAGTTTGTGTTATAAGACATAATGGCTGAGCGGGTAATTAGACCACGGTCCGATGCCTGCCAGAGATAGTATTGCCCGGTTTCATCCTTCGCCACAAACGGCATGAAACGTCCTCTGGTGCCAAAAGATACCGGGTAGCCACGCTGTATCTTCCCTCTATCCTGCCAAACCACCAACCGATTCATGCTGAATGATCCTGCCAGTTCATTCCGGCCATCATTATCAAGATCCAACAACGTGGTCCCCGAAGCGATGCCATCATCGATGAGTCCAAGTTCATGGCCAGTCTGAGATAGATCACTGCCACTATGGTCGAGGATTCGGATGCGGTTCGAGCTGCTCCAGATCAGATCAAGTTTACCGTTTTTGTCGTAATCCCCGATCACGATGGGAGCATAGCTGCTATCGGGCTTCACCACCGGGAAACCATCCCTGGGGCTGAACCCGCTATATCTGAGATCGAACACATAAAGGCTGGAAGGGCATTGCACGATGATATTCAGGGGACCGGCATCGTTTAAACAAGCGCCAAACAAACCAACAACGATGGAATCCGCCGGTACCGTCGTGTCGTAGTACTCCATATTTGTGAAGGGAAGGTCATATTTCCACAGCGTGTAAAAGGAATCTCCCTCACTTAGGCTGAGACCATAGAGGGTATCGTCGGTGAGAAGCAGGTTCGATTTCAAGGGAGCAGCGAGCGTAATCCGATCATCGGCCAGTTGGGCTTCATCCTTCAGATAGCTGAGGATCACCGATTCGCCCGTCTCCAGGATTTCCATGGGCATTATCAGTTCCAATCCCCAATCAATCGGGTGGCTTAACCATTTATACCCCGGCAAGCTGATGGGATAACGGTGTTCCGCACGGTTCAGTTTGTAAAGACTGGCCAGGGTCTCTGTCTGAACGGGGATGTAAGCGTCTGTGCCATCCCAGGTATATGGGAAGGGGATTGGCTGGATTTGGATCGGGAAATCTGGCATCATGGCGCCATTTTTGAACATCACCAGTTTGCCATCGGGCATGGGATAGAATACTTCATCCGCGCCGTCGTTGTCAAAATCTATGGCTGCAGCGGGGATGGTGTTCTCCCCTTCAAATTCTGAATCCAGCTTCCAGGCAAAACGAACTCCAAAGGTCATGCGGTTCGCACTCTGGCTAACATCAAGGATTTCCAGGGCTACTCCACCATAATAGCTCTCCGCTGTGGGAAGCCAGGTAAGGCCTTCGTAAGTTTCGTTGCCGAAGTAATCGTTATGCCCCTGGCGGAAGCTATCGAACGGGCCGCCATACTTATACTCATCCACATAGGGAACATCAAGATGTTGGAAGCCATCAGCTTCCTCCAGATCCACTCCTTTGTGCCAATGCTCGGAATTTATGCTGTTTTTGTCGAAATTGGCTGTGAAGCTTTGGGCGATAACCATCTCGTCGATGTGCCAGATCAGCAGACCGCTGCCATTCTGGGTGGGGCTCATGCCATATCCGGGCAGAAAGAAATCCCATTCACAGCCACTATAGCGGTTTTCCATCATGTTAAAATAGGGCAGCAAAGGAAGCTGTTCATAATAATCCTGCTCGCCCTCGGGGAGCAATTTGAAGGTATAGCTAGGCAGCATCTGGTATGGATCGGTGCTGTCATCGGGGTTTTGCTGGCGGTTTTCGATGAGGAAATACTCGTAATCAGTGATGGGAACTTTATAGAGCCGAACGGCCTCAGGGCGGTGGTCCAGAAAGTGATCCACCGGAAGCTCCGCACTATCCTGAGTAATGGTAACGGCATCCTCCCAACCCAGATAGTAACGACACCAGGCGCTTAACTGAGCAGGCACATATCCCGAGGCGTTCCACACTCCGGTGCCCATCAATCCCCAATTGCCGATGCCCTGGCTGCGTCCATTGCTGCTGTCGTTATCAAAAAGCGTGGGCAAACCCAGGATGTGCGCAAATTGATGGGCTAAAACACCGTAAATGCTAAATAGATACGCGCTGGCATCTTCACCCTCGGTGGGGAAATAATCCTGAAACTCATCCTCGGGAACGATGACCACGTTCGTCAAAACCGCGCCATCATCGGTGCCAAAGCCCGGATATTCGTCATTTTCCGGATCATAGGCTTCTTGCAGGGTACGCCGGGTAAGAAAGGTGCTCCAGATATTATCGGGTCTTTGGCTATCTATATCGGATTCTTGTCCAGCCCCGGCGTGGAAGATAACCACTCCGTCGTACTCGTTAAAATTGATCAGATTGTCACAAAAGGGCATAAGATCGTTAAGTATATAGGGCAGATTCACGTCCGTGCGACTGGAGCTGTCCTGACCGTAGTAGGCCATAGTCGATGGCAAAGTAAATACTTGCGGATACACAGTGTAATCAAACACGTAGTTCCCGTGCGACGCGTCTGCGTAGAAATCCTGCAAGTGCAGCATCCAGCGCTCGAAATAGGCCTGATCATGACCCAGATAATCAGGATACTCGCTTGCCGTGCGAAACTGCACATCACTGAACTGAACCATCAAAGCCAGGATGTTTTGGGGCAGTTCTCCGTTCTTGTTTGCTTCCCTTCTTGCCTGTAGCAATTTTGCGACAGTAGTATCGCCGCTGTTTATGCCTGTGATTTCGGGCTGAACCTGCTGCCAGTTGTCAGGCACTTGTTTGTAGAGGGGATGCGGTGGGACCATCGCCCCCAAGCCGATGATACTTAGCAACATCAGAGCTAAGTATATGTGTTTCGCCCATTTAAGCATAACGGTATTCTCTCCCATATTTTTTGGATGAAGACAAAAAGCAAAAGCAAGCTTCACGCGCATGCTATTTTTGAAGCTATCGGGCGTCAAGAGTTTCTTTATGCACAAGATCGTCGAGACTAATATCCCTACAGAGCAGAGATCATGATCTTGCGAACGCGCTTGGTGATCACCACCAGGAATAAAGTAAAGGCTATCATCAAGGTGGACAGAGAATTGATCGTGGTAATCGTGCCGCGGCGAATGGTACCTTCCACATAGATCGGCAGAGTGTCAAAGCCACGCCCAGAGGTGAAGAACGTGATGATGAAATCATCGATGGACAAGGTAAATGCCAAGAGAGCAGCCGCGATGATACCGGGCATCATCAGGGGAAACTTGATCTTCCAGAATATATACGACGGACGCGCCCCCAGATCCTGGGCAGCTTCCACCAGCGAGTAATCGAAGCCCTCCAATCGTGATCGGATAACGATCGCCGTGTAGGACACACAAAAGGTGACATGCGCAATGAGGACAGTGATCATCCCGGTGGTAACGCGGGTGAAATTGAATAGCAAGGCCAGGGACACTCCCATCAGGATATCCGGGATCACCAGCGGCACGTAGATCAGACCCTGCATGATCTTGCGCCCGCTGAACCTGGGATTCTCCATCCCCAGGGCAGTGAGGATACCCAGAGTAGTGGATATCAGGGTGGACAAGCCGGCTATCAGCATGGTATTCCAAAAGGCTTCCTTGATCGTGGGGTTGTTAAAGAGTTGCACATAGTATTTCAAGGTGAAGCCTTTCCAGCCGGTGATGATCTTGGCATCGTTGAAGCTAAAGATGATCAGGATCAGGATGGGGATGTATAGAAAGACCATCACTGAAGTGAACAGCGTAAGATTCATGGAACGGAAGAAGCGCGGGGCAGAGAGGCTTTTCATGCTTGCCTTCTACGGGATTGGTGTTTACGAAACAGATAGTACAGGAGCAGGAGCATGATGGCTACCAGCAGCAATAAGGTAAGCGACAGCGCGGATGCCATCGGCCAGTTGCGCGGTATATTCTTGATCTTGTAAGTGATGACCTGCCCGATGTACAGAGAGCGCTGATTGCCCACCAATTGCGGAATCAAATACGCTCCCAAGGATGGGATGAAGACCAGTAGTGTGCCGGCAAAGATACCTTGCATAGCCAGAGGCAGAGTGATCCGGAAAAAGGCTTTTACTTCATTGGCCCCAAGATCCATCGCTGCATTCAGGAGGGTAAAATCCAGCTTTTCCAGAGTGCTGTATAGAGGCAGAATCATGTATGGCAGATAGACGTAGACCATCACCAGGATCACCGCCAGATCAGTACGCATGATCTCCAAAGGGCTCGAGATCAAGCCTGCCCCCATCAGAAGATCATTTAGCACCCCGTTGTAGGCCAGAAAGATACGCCAGCTAAAGATGCGGATGATGAGATTGGTCCAAAACGGGATGATGATGAAGATGAGCAGGGTGTTTCGCAGCTTCTCCCCAGCTCGAGCGATGAAATATGCCACCGGAAAACCCAGTAAAATGCAAATCAGCGTGGTGTATATGGCAAGCTTGAATGAATGAAAAAAGGGCTTCAGATAATCACCGGCAAAGATCTGCCGGTAAGCATCCAGCGATACCTCAAAACGCACATCATAGATATCGGGTGAGAGAAAGCTGTAGATCACCACGATCAGGTAAGGCACCAAAAAGAATGCGGTCAGCCAGATCATGGTGGGCAGGCTGAGCAGCCAGGAACTCAGGTTCCGCCGTCTGTTCACCCTGCTCTGATGTGTCTGGGACCTCAAATCTTGCCTCGTTTTACATAACGCTGCAATCCCGGAGTGCCTTCACCCATATCTTCCCCAAACAAGCTTTCAGAGGGGATTTCTTCAATCAGCCAGGTATCGGTGTCATGCCAAAACAGCCAGACTGCTTCTTCCCAGTCCAGGGCCTTATCATCAAAATACACCCGCTTATGTTGCGAGAAGACCCGAAACTTCAATTTCCCCACCCGCACGATGTACTGCGTATGCGTGCCCAGATAGAGGATATCTTCGATCACGCCCTTTAGCATGTTTATATCGTCCTGAGGACGGGGTTTGTTTCTGGAGATGGCGATCTTTTCCGGACGCAGGGACAGGGTAATCTGCCGTCCCGGGGCAGGGGCAATGTGAAAGCTGGAATCTATCTCAAAATGCTTCCCGGTTCCATCCGGGCAACTAAGCTCGATGTAATCCTCATGCACGGCCTTCACTTCTCCGGTGATGAGATTGGTTTCGCCGATAAAGTAGGCGCTGAAAATGCTGGCTGGACGTTCGTAAATATCGTCGGGGGGTCCGCTTTGCACGATCTGCCCCTGGTTCATCACAGCCATGGAATCCGAAATACTCATGGCCTCGCTTTGGTCATGCGTTACGTAGATAAAGGTGATGCCCACGGCGTCATGGATGTTCATCAGCTCGATCAGCATGTGCTGCCGCAGTTTGAGATCCAGCGCTGCCAGAGGTTCATCCAATAACAGCACCCGGGGTTTATTGATCAGCGCCCGCGCGATGGCAATCCGCTGTTTTTGTCCTCCAGAGATCTGATCCGGATACTTAATGGCTTGATCTTCCATTTTTACCAGACTGAGCATTTCGTACACCCGGTCGCGAATCTCATCCTTGGGGCGTTTCTTGATCCGCAAACCAAAGGCGACGTTGTCGAAAACTGTCATGTGGGGAAACAGGGAGTAATTTTGAAAGATAGTATTCACTTCACGCTTGTAGGGCGGTAGATCGGTAATCTCGGTATCTCCGATCATAATTCTCCCCGCGCTGGGGATCTCAAAGCCGGCGATCATCCTTAAGAGGGTGGTCTTCCCGCAGCCGCTGGGACCTAGAAATGAATACAGCTCTCCGCTCTTAATCTCCAGATTCACATTATCCACGGCCAAAAAACCGCCAAAGTCCTTGCTCAGATTCTCCAGTCTGATATTTTCCAAATCGCTGTAGTCCTTTACTTTAATCTCAGGATCTTGCGGTTGAAGCTCCTGCCCTGATCATCTGTCAGGCGCAGGAAATAGATCCCGGAGGCCAGATCGTTACCACGATCGTCCCTGCCGTCCCATGTAACAGACATAGCATCAGCGGTCAAGCTTTTCTTTGTAAATGCCCTCACTTTCTGCCCTTTTACATTGTAGATGTCAATCTCTTGCGGGGCTACTCCGCCTTTTGTCAGATCAATTCTGAGCTGCTCACGGAAGGGATTGGGGCCATAACTGAAGCCGAGGGGAGCTGTGGTGGCGTCAGAGACAGGCAGAAAGTCAGAGGAAGCATGGATCACAAAGTCGTCAATGTAGATACCATCGGCAGTACCGCCGCTAGTGGTGCTCAATTTGAAGTAGAATCTGGGATTCTCAGCAGCCAGGTAGCCGAGGTCCAAATCCACTTTGGTCCAGTCCTGAGTCCCCTGGAAGATGCGGATGGTCCTATCTCCGCCCAGAGTGGAACGATAGCCGAAAGTGCAATTATCCCCGTCGTTAGCGAAGTCCCATTTGGCCCAAAACTGCAGGTTGATGCTCTCATATCCTTCCAGGTTGAGTGCATCGATGGTGATGGCAGAGGTGTTTTGATTGTTGGCGTAGTTACCCCCCGGCGAATCGGTCAAGCAGCTTGTTCCGCTGTGGGATACCATGTTTGATATCCCCCACCCCACACTTTGCCAATCATCGGTCCCGGTTTCAAAACCGTCCATAAAGAGGGCGTTGGCAGTGAGGGAAACCTGCAAATCAAAACCCATAAGCTCCACCTGGCAATCGATACTGCCATAGGCTGAAGCTGAAGCTCTGAGCCGGTACTCCCCGGCAGGGATGTCGCTCAGCAGCAGTGTACCATTAATGTCACACAGCATCGGTTCCCCATCATTCACAGTTACTTGCGCGTTCGCAACCGGATTCCCGATGTCGTCAACAACCCTGATCACCTGATCAATACGCGCAGCAGGAATCATGGCTACATCCAGGATGGTCTGCCCCTCCGGGCTAATCTGAACGGTATGGCTTTGCGGCAGATACCCTTCACAGACGAAGCGCACAGTGTGAGTACCTTCGGGCAGAAAGCGCCAATAAGCTCCAAAATCTGCATCAGATGCATATGGAGCCCTATACAGGTAATGATCATCAATGCCCTGCACGATGATCTCGGCTTGCAAAGGGCTTCGGGTAGCGGCATCGCTGATATGCCCGCGTAGTACCTTGCGATCCTTGCGCTGCAGAAGCATCCTGGCTGCACTGAGGTTATTCTGTACAATCGTGGGAACCTGCGAAGCCGGAGGAATAAACTGGTCTGCCATCTCAATGGTATAGGAAAAAGTACCTCTCGTGCCATAAGACCAGTCGTCAAAGGAGCCGCTGACAGGATACAGGCCGAAGGAGGGGGAAGGAGTATAATAACCCCCGTGAACTCCGGGAATGGTGGCCGCCATCGCCGTGGCCAATGCCCCCAGTTCCTGCACATCGGGCCCATAAAGATTGCTGGCGTAACCATAAGGATACAGCACCCATTCACCGTAGGTGTGATAGGATATTCCAGCCAGAAAGCGACGTGACTCCAGCAGAGCTTTCAAGGCAGTGGTTTCAGGTTCGGAAAAAGGATTTGGCCCGTGGTAAGTGACATCATAGGGATTATCCGACGCGCTGATGTTTCCCCATTCGTGACTGTAATTGCGGTTGATATCCACTCCGTCCAGCCCGCTGCCATAGTTCGCCGTATCGATGTTGCCATTGTCGTTGTTATCTCTCAGGTTCTTTCGCCACCAGATATCGGTCTGATCGAGCACAATCTTGTGCCCATCGGGATTCATCAGGGGTACAAACCAGATCTGACTGCTGTCCAATATAGCCGTGATCTCCGGATCAATGCCATAACCATCCAGCAAATGCTGCAAAATGCCCATGCACACTTCCATGGAGAGTGGTTCCCGCGCGTGATGCGCACCTATGAAGTAAAAAGCCGGTTCATCCTCATTTTGCTCCACATTCGCACTCAGCTTCAAGGCATACAGATCATGGCTGAAACTCTGGTAATTGGGAAGCCCTAGCTGAGCATATTGCTTTCCCCATCCATTTCCGATCACTTCCAGCTGTAGCAGCCCAGGATACTGGCTTTCCAGATAGTAAAGCTCATCCACCATCTCCTGGTAAGTACGGTAACCCGGGATATCTCTGGAATGAAGGTTGCTGATGATCTGAGCTTCGGTGGCACGGATCTCCAGATCGGGATGGCGCTGCCGGAGCTGGTCCATTTCGTCCTGAGGCCATACCAGATCCAAATACTGTGCTTCGCGAAAAGCGGCTATATCCGCGCCAGCAAGCTGATACTCACGCAGTAATGCGGGGGAAGCGTCAGGAATGCGAACCAGTACCCGTTCCCGGGCGGCTAGACAGAGAATGATGAACAAGAGGGTGATGGTGAGGCCAAGCTTTCGAACCATGAGATACTCCTTGCGGCGTGATTTGATCTGTATTTTCCTCCCTAAAAAAAATACAGTGGGGAATGCCGGGCGGCATCCCCACTGCTCGGAGGGCATTCTATGTAGGGTCTGTAGGCTGACTTCATTGATATTCAGCCCAGTCATTCTGTCAAGAATAAAATGCGGATATTTATCCATTTTGTTGTTGAATAAATTCCACAGACCCTCAACGTGCTATAATTAACTTGCGGTTAAGTACTTCTCTACCCAGTTCCGCGCGCAGAAAATAGATGCCGGATGCCAGCATTTGTCCACGATTGTCAACACCTGCCCACCTGATTTCGGACTGAGCGGTTACCGGCCCTTTTTGCTCGTAAACCAACTGTCCACGCAGGTTGTAGATCTTTATCCGAGTATTCTTGGCTTTGGGCTGAGTAAACGCTATGCGCAGATCATCACCCTGACGAACGGGATTGGGATAGAGCTTCAGGCTGAGCGCTGGGCTTTGATGATTGTCGGCAACTGACGTGGGTTCGATGCTCGCGCTGTACCATGTATCGTAGCCGGGCAAGTATGCGACATTACCGCTATTATCCGTGGCAGACACCCGATAGTAAAAGAACTGATCTCCGATGGCAAAATCCGGTTCATACAGGAAAAGGAAAAGTCCGTTCCCCGCATCCAGCATCGGCATGGATTGCACTTCCCCCCCGTCGATTCTGTAGCTGATTTCGGCGGAAGCTATGCCTGTATCATCTTCGGCGATCAAGATGAATGTGGTTTCTGCATTGGGGATGGTTGTGATCGGATTGTGCGTAAGCTGCGGAGCCTGTGAATCTCCCGCGATCACAAACAGATGGGGATCCAGCTCAGCAAAGACCGGGTGATTTGCACTTCGACCGCTCTGATCGGCGGCATGGATATAGTAGCGAATGGTGTCCCCCACGCTGAAGGCCCCGAAACTGCCACTATAGTGCATGGCTCCGGCATTGCTCAGCGGCAGAAACTGCCAGTCGTTGCCGTTCACTTTATAACGCACAAAGATGGAATCTGCATACAATTCTGCTCCGCTATGAGCAGTGATATCAGCCGCGAGTTCATATCGCATGGTGGGTATCTGAGTACCCCAAATGGGTTGGTGGGCGATATGCAGCATGTCCGCGTCGGGAATCTCGTGAGTACGACAATGAAGAGCATCGGTCGATTCCCAGGGTTCGCTGTATGTGCCGCTTACTCCGATCACTTCATAGCCCGGCATGGCATCGCGATAGACTTGCAAAGCAGCGGCATCATAGCTGCCACCCATCTGCGGCACAAAGACTTTCTTGTTCAATATCAAGGAATTGGTGTAAGGCTGATTCCCGGGCGTGGAGACGCGGTAAACCTTGTAGGGATAGCCCCAGGCACTGGTTTGACCGGCGAAATACGCCGCGGTGGCTTCGATCTCATCATACTGTGCATGACTGGTAGGCACGGAGCGGATCAGTACCTTGTCTGGAGCCAGGAACTTGCCCCAACAATCGATATGATCAATGTATGTGTTATTGGGGTCATCCAACACGTGGTAACTGGTGATCCCCAGATACTGCAGCATTTTATTGTTCACATTGGTTTGGTTGTTACTGTTTTCGCTATAGGCTATATCGGTCTGCGCCGCGGTATTGATACCATCAGTCATGTAGTTGCCGCCGGTCTGGTACAGGCTCATGCCATAGTATGGCAGATCATATACCTGGGCATAGAGCTGCGTAACGTTATTATCGTTGGGGCGTGGTCGGTTGTAACGGGTATCCACCACAGCATAATCTCCATTTCCATCATAAATGAACCAGGGACCAAAATCCCTCGTCCAATAGGAATCAGTGGGAGCAACCATGAAACTCACCCTGTCCATATTTACTCCGGCACTAGTGAAAGTACTCGTAGCGCTATTCATCTGAGAGTTGCTGCCCACAAGGCATATTACATCGGCAGTATTGGACAGATGCATTACCAGCGAAGTGGGAATACCCAGAGGGTATCGGATGAGGACATGTGACGCGGGCTCAAATTCTGCGATCGGACGCACCGGCGCAAGCGGAGGTGCGGTCTCTGTAAAACGCTCCTCCCATCCGTATCTGAGGCTGGCACTTTGATAGTCCTTAGCCCCAAGAGCTACTGTCACAATTAGCAAGATAATCAGTAAAATTATACGTTGTCTCATCGAGGGTTTTCTCCCAAATGCTTATAGTCATAATCTATAACACAATTTCCAAGCCAATGCGAGAATTAACTATACTTTTATAGGCTTACCATTATATAATGCAGTGTGTTACGAAGATTCGGAACGCAAGTAAAGGCTTTGCGATATGTCCCCCTGGAGGTACACATTTAGCCCCTTGATGTAATGAATAGTGGACAACATCACCGCTTTCAAGTACTTACAGTTTGTGACCTTTCGGGGACATGTAAACTGGGTGTATGAGCACGCAGCCATGGCAAGCCCCGAATGGAGTAACAACAATTCTTCGAACAAAGAGGACAAGAGAGAAAGAGAGAGGATTATGAAGGCGCAGATACACGATCCAGGGAGCTCTAGCTGCTGGTAAAGCCCGTCCTACGATCCGTAGAACCCATGCATATAGCCCAGTAAATCCGCGCCATCCGCGTAATCCGTGTGAGGTAAGCTCTTAGAAAGATAATCTGCGCGCATCTGCGCCTTTGATCTGCGCTAATCTGCGGGAAATATAAAAGCGAAGCCTTGTGCAGCTTCGCTTGATTTATCGTAATAGCTTTGTTTTATTCGCTTAGGGGCTCTACGCTAACGTATTTTCTGCCTTCTTTCTTGGTCACGAATTTCACCTGACCATCGATAAGGCTAAAGAGGGTAAAATCTCTGCCCATACCGACATTGGCGCCAGGGTGAAACTTAGTGCCTTTTTGGCGAACGATGATGTTTCCGGCCAGCACGTATTCGCTGCCGTACTTCTTCACGCCACGATATTTGGGATTGCTGTCCCGGCCGTTACGACTGCTTCCAACACCTTTTTTATGTGCCATATCTGGTAACCTTCCTTAAGCCCGAATATCGGTAACTTTGATCTCTGTGTATTGTTCGCGGTAACCCTTTTTCACCCGATAGCCCTTACGGCGCTTGTGGTGGTAGATTACCTTTTTCTTGCCTTTTCCGTGATCGATCACTTCTGCTACGATCGCGGCGCCTTCGACTACGGGAGTGCCAACGACCACTTCGTCGTCCTTGCGAACGAGTAGTACGCGGTCAAACTCAAGTGCTTGACCAGGCTCTGCCGTATTCAGCAAGGGAACGCGAAGAACTGCGTTTTTTTCAGCCCTAAACTGAAATCCTTTAATGTCAACGATGGCGTACATCATTACTCCTTGATTTATGTGGTAGGTGCATCAGATTTGAGG
>JAEWNJ010000086.1 GCA_023392795.1 Candidatus Cloacimonadota bacterium | reverse complement strand
TCCTCTTCCGTACCACGCAAGAGGAATCCAAGAGGCTTGGCTTTGGACAGCAAGCCAGAAGATGGCAGGAAGCAGCCACCATTGCCAATTAGAAAACCCGATAACTCCTACCCGGGTGCAAAGCACACCCCAATTGTACATCGTACATCGTACATCATAAATCGTACATTCTGTAGATCCCTCCCTCATTTATCCATTGATCAATAAAATACTTGACATGGATTTGCATGATGAAAACAATGCAACTGGTCGCTTGTTAATACATATATTGTAAGTGACAGGTGATATCAGATGCCCTCAAATAACCTGAGAAACAATGAGTTGTAATATATACCAATAGTTTGGACTTAACACTTTACTGAATGTAGAATTCATACTTTATCAAAACACATAAGGAGTGACCTCATGAAAAGGATGTTGTTGTCCGTTGTCATTTGTAGCTTTTTGTTATCGCTTGGAGCAGTTTATCACAAGTTAAGTGCTTATGAAAGTCCTGGCTCCTATCTCTCAGTTGACGTAGTTGGTACGACAGCCTATACTGTAGACCCCAGTCATATAGGTCTGCAGATAATTGATGTCTCCAATCCCCTTAGTCCGGTACGGCTTGGTTTTTTACATGCTGGTGTTAGCGGAGCTGTCTCGATTACTGTTATCGACACAACAGCTTATGTGGCAACGCACAGTACAGGCCTGAAGATTATTGATGTCTCCAATCCCCAGCAACCGATACTGCTTGGCTACTATGATACTCCCGGATACGCTCTCTCAGTTGACGTAGTAGGCACGATAGCATATGTGGCTGATAGTTTTATGGGTCTACAGATCATTGATGTCTCCAATCCCCAGAGCCCTATGATAATTGGTTCTTACGTGACTCCAGACTACGCTCGCTCAGTTGACGTAGTGGGCTCGATAGCATATGTGGCAGACGAAGAGGCAGGACTACATGTCATCGATGTCTCCAATCCCCAGAATCCGATGCTGCTGGGCCACTATGATACTCCCGGCTCAGCTTACTCGGTTGAGGTTAAGGGCACGACAGCCTTTGTGGCAGACTCAGCGGCAGGTCTACAAATGATCGATGTTACCAATCCCCAGAACCCAGTGCATATCGGCTCATTTGCTACTGCCAGCTACCCACGTTCGGTACGCATAGGAGGTAATAGAGCATATGTGATAACTTACTATGCAGGTCTGCAGATCCTCGATATCTCCGATCCCCACAGCCCGTTGCTTATTGGCTCATATGATACTCCCCGCAACGCTTATTCAGTTGACGTAGTGGGCACGACAGCCTTTGTGGCAAACTCAGAGGCATGTCTACAGATTATCGATGTTACAAATCCCCAGAACTCTGCGCAGATCGGATCTTATGATACTCCCGGTTCCACTATCTCGTTTGATCTGGTGGACAGTACAGCCTATGTAGCAGATGGAGTTGCCGGTTTGCAGATCTTTGATGTTGCAAATCCCCAGAGCCCGGTCCTGCTTGGCTCATATGATACTCCCGGTAACGTTCGTTCAGTTGACGTAGTGGGCACGAAAGCATATGTGGCAGGCGTGGATACAGGTCTGCAGATCCTCGATGTCTCCAATCCCCAGAGCCCCATTCTTCTTGGTTCTAGTGGTAATCTCTCCGACACTAACTCGGTTACGGTCGTGGGCCTGATAGCCTATGTGACATCCGGTTACAGAGGTCTGAAGATATTCGATGTTTACGATCCCCAGAACCCCATTCTGATAGGTTCTTATTCTGCTCCCAACAGGTCTGCTTACTCGGTAACCATAGTGGGCATGACAGCCTATGTGACAATCCCTAACCTTGGTCTGCAGATCATCGATGTCTCAAAACCTCAGAGCCCCGAGCTGATTGGCTACTATTATTCTTCTTCCATAGGTTATTCACCTTTTGTCGTAATGGGTAAAACTGCTTATTTGGCATGCCTTGAGGCAGGGCTTCGGATCTTTGATGTATCCAATCCCCAGAACCCCGTGCTGATTGGCAGTATCTTTCCGAATCAGTCAGGCAGCTTTTACACCTGTACTATACAAGGAGACAAACTATGTGTTGCAGATAATGGCTGGAATGAGATCAGAATCTATGACTTGACTATTCCCCAATCTCCCGAATTGATTCAAACCTATGCTTGGAACCTATCAACTACGGATTTGCACATAAACGGTAACACCCTATACACAGCAAATGGTCAACATGGTTTTAATGTCCACAATCTAAACGCAGTGGACATAACAGATGAAGTGGTGGTGCCTGTTCCACAGCCTGAACTGGATATCTTTCCCAATCCTTTCAAGGCAGATACCAAGTTTGCCGTTTCTTTACCTAAAGCCGACTGGGTAAAACTAAGCCTCTACAACCTCAAAGGGCAATTGGTACGCGAATTGTGCGATGGCTTCAAAGCTCAGGGACAGCATAGCTTCTCTTGGGATGGCAAAGATAATAATGGCAAGGAAGTCCCGGTGGGTATCTACCTTGTCCGGTTCGACAATGACAAGCACAAGCTTCTGAAGAAAGTAACCAGGTTTTAAGGAGATTCTTACAAGTCTACCACGAAGATCAGGTCCTCCGGACACATGGACATAATGTGAGGAATCTGTCTACTGCTCTGGCATACATTTTCGACGATGGGAAGGAGAGATGGGTGATTATCAATCTCGATCTTTGTACTATATACACTCTCTTATGGCTGCCTCCCCTTCCCTCTTACCATAACAAGGACTAACTCCAATACCGTGGAGCTTTAGCACTCCCCCACTAATCAGATCACTAATTGGTTGACTAATCCAGCGCGTTGTGCTTTGTGGGCCTTAGTCATAGAAACCATAAGGAGTGACAAGATAAATCATGATAATTAGTCGATCTGATCAGCATTTGGGAGGCTTTATGAAGAGAGCGCTCTTGTTTGTATTGCTGGTGCTGAGCCTGTGTTTTATGGCCTGTTCCAAAACCTCCACGGCGCCGGAAGCGGATGGCGAAATGCCGATTCTGATGAATCTTGAGCCGGCTCTGAATCAAGGATTTAACGTCAGTCAGGTCCAAGTTATGATCCATAAAGGCGATTTCACCGGGCAGATGTTCCTGGCCATCGAAGGTAACAGCGCTCACGGCACCTTCACCGATCTGGAGCCGGGAGTCTATGCCATCGAAGTGATGGTCTATGATGGTGAAACCCTGATTGCGACGGGGCAGGGAACCGGCACGGTGGTTCCGGCTGAAACCACCACTGTGCATATCACCCTGCAATTCGTGCCCGGCGCTCTGGACATCCAGATCACCTGGGGCCTGCCTTACGAGAACTGCCGTAAGGTTTTGCTGATCGGCAATAGCTACACCTATTACAACGGCGGAGTGGATCAACATCTGACCCAACTGCTGGCCGCGGCAAGGCCGGTCTGGAATGTGCAGGTATCTTCCTCGACCATGGGTGCTGCCACCCTGCAAAACCATCTGAACGATCCCAATGTGGTTTATTCGATTCAGACCGGAGATTGGGACATGGTGATACTTCAGGAACAGAGCAGCCGTCCGGTGAACGATCCTGATGCATTTTACAGCGCTGCAGCGGGCTTGAATGACATCATCCGCCAAAGCGGAGCTCTGACCGGACTGTACATGACCTGGGCGCGGCAAAACGACCCCGATATGTACAACCCCCTCAGCGAGGCCTACAACTATCTGGGCGCACTTCTGGACGCCCTGGTGATCCCCGCGGGAGATGCTTTTAACCACGCCCGCACCCTCTACCCCACGCTGAACCTCTATGAAAGCGATTACAGCCATCCCTCCCTGCAAGGAACCTATCTGGTCGCCTGCGTGATGATGGCCAAAATCTGGAATATCAATCCCCTGGGAAATCAGTATTATCCGAGTGGACTGGACGCTTTGACGGCAAACCTGATTCAGGAATTGGCCTGGAATACGGTGCAAAACTTCAGCGGCAACTGGTATTATGATGCTGCCCTGGTTCCTGATCACCAGAATCCCTCTCCCCGGATCGAGGCATGGAACTCACTTGTTAGCAAGGCCTTTGAACCAGATCAGATCCTCCTAACCGCGATCTGACGTAGGTTTTACCGTAAGGGCGCAGGTTTCTTAGCAGTCTATCTGATAGACTGCTTATTTTCTTCTTGACAGCCTAACTACTCCTCTTATCTTGTCGTTAGATAACAGGAGGTAAGCCATGAATACTCAACGTTTAACCATAAAGTCACAAGAGCTGATCTCCGCCATGCAGGCTTTGGCAGGCGATCACGGGCATCAGGAAATTCGGGATCTGCATCTGCTGGCGGCAATGCTGGCACAGCCGGAAGCTTTGATCCATCCGCTGCTGGCCAAGCTGGAGATACCGGAGACAGAACTGGCGGCCGCGCTCTCACAGGCTTTGAACCGTCTGCCCCGGGTAAGCGGTGCCCAGGCCTACGCGGCGCAGGAGATTTTGGACATTTTACATGCTGCCGAAAAGGAAGCTGACCGCCTGGGTGATGATTACATCAGCGGCGAGCACATCCTGCTGGGCATCTTGGATAAAGGCAAGGAAGCTGCAAAAACCCTGAAAAGCATGGGTCTGACCGCGGACAGACTGCTCATCGCTCTCAAAGAGCTACGCGG
This sequence comes from Candidatus Cloacimonadota bacterium, assembly GCA_023392795.1. Classification (GTDB taxonomy): domain Bacteria; phylum Cloacimonadota; class Cloacimonadia; order Cloacimonadales; family Cloacimonadaceae; genus UBA5456. Next base: position 7,678 of record JAEWNJ010000086.1, on the reverse strand, counting down.
CAATCAGCGGGTGAACGATCAAAATCCCGAGGCCAAATATCAGGCTCTGGAAAAGTATGCCCGCAATCTGACCCGTCTGGCGCGCATGGATAAATTGGATCCAGTGATTGGCAGGGATGAAGAGATTCGGCGGACCATGCAGATTCTATCCCGTCGCCGCAAGAATAACCCCATCCTGATCGGTGAACCTGGAGTGGGGAAGACCGCCATCGCTGAAGGCCTTGCCAAGCGCATTGTGGATCGGGACGTGCCGGAAAACCTGCTGGATAAAGACCTTTTGGAATTGGATATGGCTGCTTTGGTGGCGGGAGCGAAGTTCCGCGGCGAATTTGAAGAACGCCTGAAAGCGGTGCTCAGCGAAGTGGAAAAATCTGAGGGCAAGATCATCCTCTTTATCGATGAGATTCACACTGTGGTGGGAGCCGGAGCCGCGGAAGGCAGCGTGGATGCGTCCAATATGCTGAAGCCAGCTCTGGCGAGGGGTTCGCTGCATTGTATCGGCGCCACCACCATTGATGAATACCGCAAGTACATCGAGAAGGATGCCGCTTTGGAGCGCCGTTTCCAGCCGATCATAGTGGCGGAACCTTCCCTGGAAGACAGCATCTCCATCCTGCGTGGGATCAAGGAAAAATACGAAGTGCATCACGGAGTTCAGATCACCGATAATGCCCTGGTAGCCGCAGCAACGCTCTCCGAGCGCTACATCTCCGATCGCTTTCTGCCCGATAAAGCCATCGACCTCATCGATGAAGCCTGTTCCCGCCTGCGTCTGGAGATCGATTCCATGCCCCAGGAATTGGATGAAATCGAGCGCAGATTGCGTCAGCTCGAGATTGAACGGCTGTCGCTGAACAAAGAAAGTGATAAGCTTTCCCTCGGTCGCCTGGACAAGGTGAAGGAAGAAATCGCGTCCATCAGCGAGAACCGCAATCGCCTGAAAATGCAGTGGGAACAGGAGAAAGCCCAGCTAGAGAAGATCCGCGAGCTGAAAGCCGAAATCGAACATCTGAAGAGCGAAGCAGAAAAAGCGGAACGCGAGGGCAATTACGAAAAGACCGCCCAGATCCGCTATGGCTCACTGGTGCAGAGGGAAAAAGAACTGGAGGACTTGCGCGATAAGGAAAAAAACAGGGGCGAAGCCTTGCTGAAAGAGCAGGTGGATGAAGAACTGGTGGCGGAAGTGGTCTCCAAATGGACCGGGATTCCCGTATCCAAGCTGGCGCAGAGCGAGATGAAGAAATTGCTCAATCTGGAGGATGTGCTGGCACAGCGCGTGATCGGGCAAAAAGAAGGCATCACTGCGCTTTCCAATGCCATCAGGCGCAGCCGGAGCGGACTATCGGATGAGAAGCGTCCCATCGGCAGTTTCATCTTTTTGGGACCCACCGGAGTGGGGAAGACCGAGCTGGCCAAGACGCTTGCCACCTACCTCTTTGACACCGAGAAAGCCTTGCTGCGCCTTGATATGAGCGAGTTTATGGAACGCCATTCCGTGGCACGGCTGATCGGTGCCCCTCCCGGCTACGTGGGCTATGAAGAAGGCGGATATCTCACTGAAGCCGTGCGCAGAAGACCCTATAGCGTAATTCTCTTCGACGAGATCGAGAAAGCGCACGGGGATGTCTTCAACCTGCTGCTGCAGATTCTGGACGAAGGCAGATTGACGGATGGCAAGGGACGCACGGTTGATTTCCGACACAGCGTGATCATCCTTACCTCCAATATCGGCAGTCAGGAGATCTTCAGTCATGAAGGAGATCTGGAAACCCTGCGCTCTCATCTGATGCAGGTGCTACAGACTTACTTCCGGCCGGAGTTTTTGAACCGTCTGGACGACATCATCATCTTCCACCGCCTGGACCGGGAACAGATCAAGGCCATCGTACGCCTGCAGTTGCAGCTATTGGCAGAGCGCATGGCAGCCCGGGACCTGAAGCCCATCTTTTCTGAGCGGCTGGTGGACTATATAGCCAAGGCGGGCTTCGATCCGCAATTTGGCGCGCGCCCCTTGAAGCGGGTGATTCAAAAGGAGATTGAGGACAGTTTGGCCAGAGCGATTCTGGGGGCTGAGGTTCCGGAAAGCGGTTTGATACAAATGGATTACGACCCTGATTCCCAGCGGATTGCTTTTATGCAGGCACACGACGTGTAAATCTGCTTGACAGAATTCTGGAACACGTAATATGTGACTATTGGTGTGTAAACACCTTTAAAGCACATAGCGTGGATGACCTCAGAGGATGGGCTGAATGCATTGCAAGAAGGGCATTCTCATGGGGATTGCATCGGAAGATTCACCGAGGAAATGTAGCTATGACACCCCCTCGATAACGGTCGATTTTTATCTCCTGTCTCCCTGATAAACACGATGGCAGACGGGATAAATATGGTATGCACCAAAAAATGAAACTAAAGAAAGGAGAAACGCAATGAGACGCTTATTGCTTTTCACGTTGCTGACAGTTCTGATGATCAGTTTCTGCAGCAGCATCTTTGCCCAAGTAACAGTTACTTTAGGTGACGGCACCGGTACTAATACCTACACCGGAGCTCCCGCACCCTATGGTACTTGGTACAAAAACTTCCGCCAGCAGTATCTTGTGCTCGCTACTGAGCTCAACGATATCGGTGGTGGACCTGGTAACATCAACTCCGTAGCGTTTGATGTTCAAAACTTGAACGAATGCACTCCGATGCCCAACTTCAGAATCCGGATGAAAACAACCACTCAGACTGCTCTGACATCCACTTTTGAAGCCGGCACCTACACTGAAGTGTTCCAGGCAGCCGAGTTTATGCCCGTAACCGGCTGGAATACTCACACCTTCAGCACTCCCTTCAACTGGGATGGTGCTGCCAACCTTCTGATCGAAGTAGTGACCGATCTGATCCCCGGTAATTATGCTCAAAACGCAAGCGTAAGCCTGACTCCGACCACTTTCGCCAGCTCACTGCGTTATCAGAGTGATACCGAGAGCGCGATCAACGGCACCACCGGTACTACCACCATGACCCGTTCCAATATGCAGCTTAACATGGCTGCCCTGGATATTACCGACCTTAATGGCATGACCATCACCGGTCCTACCACTCCGAACGTAAACTCCACCGTGAACTACACCGTTTCCGTGAAAAACTACAGCCTCACCGCTGTCAGCAACTACACCGTGAAACTGATGAAAACCGGTGGCGTGGAAATTGCCAGCGTTCCCGGCACCGCCATCAACCCTCAGCAAACTCTTGAGTTTACTTTACCCTGGACCCCCACCGTGATCGGTGAAACCCAGCTTTACGGTAAAGTAGTGATGGCCGGCGACGAAAACCCTGCCAATGACGAAACCAACTATCTTACAGTAAACGTGATGGAAGCCGGACTTCTGGTAGTGGAAGTAGGTAACGGTACCGGTTACAACGGAACCACCGGTACTCCCACTCCTTACGGTACCTTCTACAAGGCCCAGCGTCAGCAATATCTTTACACCGCTGCTGATATGTACGCTGCCGGTGCCGCACCCGGACTCATCAGTTCCATGGCTTTCAACGTACAGGCTGTGAACACCTGCTCTGCCATGCCCAACTACACTATCCGGCTGAAGCACACCGATCAGACCGCCCTCACATCCACCTTTGAAGAGGGCGATTACACCACGGTTGTCACCTACGATAGCTATATGCCTACCGCGGACTGGAACATGCATGTGTTTAGCAATCCCTTCTTCTGGAATGGCGGTTCTAACCTCATCGTGGAATTAGTGACCGACGTTATCCCGGGTACTTACACTCAGAACGCTTCGGTATATTATACCCCCACTTCCTACAACAGCGCTCTGCGTTTCCAAAGTGACACCGCTGCCGGTAGCACCGGAACCACCGGTTCCACCTCGATGAACCGTGCCAACACCCGTTTCTTCATGTCCGTCAGTGACATGGGAAGCCTGAACGGCACCGTTACTTCCGGTGGATCACCTCTGGCCGGAGCAACCGTCGCTGTAAACCAAACCGTATTCACAGCTATCACCGCTGCCGATGGTACTTACAATATTCCTTTCGTACCAGTGGGAGCTCAGACCGTTACCGCCAGCAAGCATGGCTACATCGATGTCACCAACAACGTAACCATCGTGGAAGATCAGGCCACCACATCTAACTTTGTGCTGAATCTGCTTCCTCAGGTTACCGTTACCGGCCGCATCGTCGGCAGTGATGCCCCCACAGTGGGTATTGCTGATGCCACCATTACGCTCAGCGGTTATGAACCTTATGAAGCCACCACCAATGCATCTGGCCAATTCACCATTGCCAACGTGTTTGCCAACCAGACTTACAACTACACTGCTCTGGCTCTCGGTTATGCCGCAGCCTCAGGTCAGGTTGTTGTTGCCGGTGCAAACGTGAACATGGGCGATGTGATCGTGAATGAAGTTGCCTTCCCTCCGCACAGTCTTGTAGCTACTGAATCCACGGATTATCAGCATGTTAATCTGACTTGGGAAGCTCCCGTTCCCGGTGGTACAGGCGAATGGATTCACTATGACAGCGGTGAAAATAATGACAGTATCGGAACCGGTGCTGCTGCTGATTTTGACGTAGCCATCCGTTTCCCTGCCAGCGCACTTACTGATTATGCCGGAATGAGCCTGCATGCCCTCAAGGTATGGCCTGCTCAGGCTGGCACCTTCTCTCTGCGCGTATGGACTGGTGGAACTCCCACTACTCCTGGCACCATGGTTGTTGATCAGCCCTTCACCCCTGTTCTTGATACCTATAACACCATTGAACTTGATAATCCTGTTCCGATCACCGGAACCGAAGAACTGTGGTTTGGCTATCGTTGCAACGTGACCAGCGGATATCCCGCCGGTAGCGATGCCGGTCCTGCCATTGATGGTTTTGGCAACATGATGTACTTCGATGGTGCATGGTCAACTCTGCTTACCATCGCTCCTACATTGAACTACAACTGGAACATCCAGGGCTACGTTGGCTTCAGCGCTCCCGACCGTGGCGAATTGATCGCTATTTCCAAGGACAGTGTGAAGCTTCCTGCTCTGCAGGATGGTCCTCGTGCTACCACCATTGGTAGTTTTAAAACTGAAAGCGGAAACAGCTCCAGCCTGCGCAGTGCTCAGGTCTATCAAGGTCACAGCACAAGCAAACCTGCTACGATGGATCGTTCTCTGCAAGGATACCATGTGTATCGCTTACTGGCTGCTGATCAGGCAAATGAAGCCAACTGGACAACCCTCACTCCTCCCAATGGCTATGGGCAGACCAGCTTTGCTGACAATGCCTGGGGTCCGCTGCCTTCCGGTGTTTACAAATATGCCGTGAAAGCTCTGTACACCAACAACGTATTGTCCCCCGCCATCTTCTCTGCTGAATTACACAAAGGCATGATGGGCATCCTGGAAGGAACCGTTACCGAATTTGGTACCGGCATCGCCATCGAAGGTGCAACCGTTACTGCAGGTGAATACAGCGGAACTACAGATGTCAATGGTGACTATAGCTTTGCCGTTTATGCCGGCAACTATAGCGTGAATGCCACAATGGGCGGTTATCAACCCAGCGTGGTTGATGGCGTCGTCATTGTTGGACTTCAGACCACTACTCTTGATTTCACCCTCACCGAAATCACCCTGCCTCCTTCAGCAGTTAATGCTGAAGAAGCTGGTGCTAACGTGAACGTAACCTGGACAGCTCCGGATCCCAACGCTGTGGACATCACTGAAGGCTTTGAAGGCGACACCTTCCCGCCCGAAGATTGGACACAAGTAATCACCGATACCAGCGCTGCTGGAACCACTGGTGTGCTTCCTACCTGGTGCCAGATCGGCGAAGTGCCTCTTGATCCTGTCGTGGCCCCCTACGCCGGTGAATATCAAGCTGGTCTGTGGTGGAGCTACAACCATCAGGATGAATGGCTCATTACCCCGCAGTTTGCCTGCCCTGGTAATGCCAGCCTCACCTTCCAGAGCTATATCTATTACGGATCCACCAACCAGGATCACTACTATGTAAAAGTCTCCACCGACAATGGCGGCACCTGGACTACTCTGTGGGATGCCACTGCTCAAACCGGTGGTTGGAACTATTATGCCTCTCCCGTCGTGGTCGATCTTGCCGCCTATACCGGACAGCAGATCAAGCTTGCCCTGCATGCTGAAGATCCTCCTTCAAACGATGGTCTGTGGTACGTCTGGTTCGTGGACGAGGTTGTGGTGGGTAGTCCCACTCAATTAATCAGATTCGAAAACGCCACTTTCAGCAGAACCACCTTTGAAGATCAGCACCCCAACCGTTCTTTTGAAGGTTACAAAGTATGGCGTCTGCTGCAAGGCCAGGAATCCAATGAAGCCGCATGGACCAGCCTTACTGCGAACAACATCAGCGCTACCGCCTTCCAGGATACTGGTTGGGCAGGCGTGTCTGATGGCACTTACAAATGGGCAGTGAAAGCCGTCTACACCGGTAACGCAATGTCCAATGCCGCTTTCTCCAATACTGTGGATAAAGCTACCGAAGTTGGCACCATTGCCGGTTTCGTACGCAATATGCAAAACCAGGCCATCAGCGGTGCTACCGTTACCGTAGGCACTCACACTGCCACATCAAACGCCAGCGGTGCTTACAGCCTGATGAACATTCCTCAGGGAACTCACAGTGTTACTGCCAGCCATCCGAACTACTCTGCCGTCACTCAAAACGGCGTTGTGGTTGTGACCGGCCAGACCACCACCGTGAACTTCCAGCTTCCTGCCAGCACTGTTGTATTGGAAGATGGTTTCGAAAGCTATGCTGATTTCAGCCTGACCTTCGATCCTTGGGTATTGGTTGACGTTGATCAGGCTTCCACTTTCGGAATAACTAACGTTAGCTTCCCGAACTCCATGAGTCCCATGGCATACATTATCTTCAATCCAAGTGCCACCACTCCTGCCACTGCTGAAGCTACTGCTCACGGTGGCCAAAAATACGCTGCCAGCTTCGGAGCCCAAACTCCTCCTAGCAACGATTGGATGATCACTCCGCAGATACCCGGCGGTGGCATGTTGACCTTCTGGGCCAAATCCTATACTGCTGATTATGGTCTGGAACGCTTCAGAGTCGGCGTATCCACTACCGGAACCGCTCCTGCAGACTTCACCATCATCAGTGGCGCGAACTATGTGTCCGCTCCTGTGGAATGGACCGAGTATGAGTATGATCTCTCCGCTTATGCCAATCAGCAGATCCGTGTTGCTATCAAATGCGAATCCAACGATGCTTTCATCTTCTTCGTGGATGATGTAAAGATCACCGGACCCGGTGCCAACCCTGGCGAAGTGACTCCTCTCGTAACCAGTCTGAAGGGCAACTACCCGAACCCCTTCAATCCTGAAACCACCATCAGCTACTCCGTTAAAGATAACTCTCCTGTATCCATCGATATCTTCAACGTCAAAGGCCAGAAAGTTCGCCGCCTGGTCAATGAAGTGAAGAATGCCGGTAACCACACTGTTATCTGGAACGGTACTGATGATAACGGTCGCGCTGTATCCAGCGGTGTTTACTACTTCAAGATGAACGCCGGCAAGTTCAGCTCCACCAAAAAGATGATCATGATGAAATAGTCGCGGGTGACGCGTTAAGCGTTACACGTGATTCCATAAAGGGCTGCTCCGGCAGCCCTTTT
>JAEWNJ010000094.1 GCA_023392795.1 Candidatus Cloacimonadota bacterium | reverse complement strand
AGATGGGAGCGGATATTGCGCTATGGGGGCATACCCATCGCAATGAAGGCTCCATATACAGTCAGCCTTACAATCTGGGCACCCGCAGTGTGTGCGACGGCAATCGCGCTTATCGCGTGATCAAGGTGAATGGCACGAACTTCCAGCCCATGAATACGATTAGCGCGGGTAGCAGCGGCACCGGCATCTACGAGTACTATTTGCCTTCCAATGAAGGTATCGCCGATAGTGTGCAATGCACGATCGTCAACAACCTGTACATCGGTTTCGATCAGGGCCTGATCAAGTTCAATATGCCACCCTCTGCAAACGCCTCCTACACCGTTACCGGCGGGATTCTGGAACAGGTGGACCGCGGCGGGCAATACAACGTCTGCTATGTGCGGGTAAATATGATGGCCAGCATGACGCGCGTGGTCTCGATCAAGGAAAGCGGCGTGGCTAATAGCGATGCCCAGGCTCCGGCGGCTGTGATCCGCATCTCCGCTTATCCCAATCCCTTTGGCCAGCAATCTACCATCAGGGTGGATCTGCCTCAGTCCAGGCAACTAAGCCTCTCAGTGTATAACCTCAAGGGACAGAGGCTGCGCGATCTATCCAGAGCTGATCTGGCGGCAGGTACACACACCTTTAGCTGGGATGGCAAGGATGATGGGGGTTTGGATGTACCCAATGGGATGTATTTCCTGCGCCTGCAAGCAGGAGCAGAAAGCTATACGCGCAAGATCGTGAAAACCAACTAGAATCCCGAATCTTAAGCAAATGGGAATCAGTGATATAAAAACACCTTGACAGACAATGGTGCATATACCGGATGAACGGTGAATGTCATTGCGAGTACGATACATGGAGAATTACAGGATGCAAATCAGGATAGCGATAGATCAAGCCAAGCCGTGGGGACCCATCAATAAGGGTGGCGTGCCAGGCAAAGTGATGGTATCATGAACCAATTTTCCCAGATTTCAAAGGATATGGGATGCTGAGTATATCCGCACTGGCTCAGAGCAAAGCTATCCGGCAGTTTATCAAGTACGTTATCGTAGGCTGCATCGTTACCGGCATTGATTTAGTAGCCCTCCATCTGAGCTTCAGGATTCTGAATATACCCATCAAGCTATCGGTGATCATTGGCTTTATGTGTGGCAATGTATCCAGCTTCATCTTCAACAAATACTACACATTCAGGAACTTATCTCCCGCAATAATCCGTCAGTATATCAAGTATTTTGTTACCAGTATGACCGGCTTGCTATTGACCCTCCTGCTGATGACCTTGTTCTATGAGCACTTAAATCTCTTTTCCGGACTTATAGATAACAATTATCTGTTGTGCAAGATGTTAGTGGCAGTGATAGTGATGTTTTGGAATTTTACTGTGATCCGCCATTGGACTTTGGCAGATTACAATCTGTCCTACATTCCGCCTCTATCAGAATATGGCAAAGAGTCACAGTGTTACTTAAGTATTGTAATACCGGCATACAATGAGCAAGACCGCCTTCCTGCAACGCTTGATTCTATATACAAGTGGCTGGATAGCAAGAACTTCTCCTATGAGATACTGGTAGTCAACGACGGCAGTACAGACGGAATGATTCAAACCCTGAAGGAAGGATATCAGGGTAAACCAGGGCTGCAGGTATGGTCTCTACCCCATAATATGGGAAAGGGAGCAGCCGTTCGGGAAGGGATGCTTCTCGCAGGTGGTGAATACAGGCTGTTTATGGACGCTGATAACCAGATTCACATAGATGAATTGGATGCCTTTCTGAAAATAGCCCAGAACAACCGGGTGCTTGTGGGATCCAAGTATATTGCCTCGGATACCAGACGGGACGAGATTTCGGCATCCCGGGTGTTCGTATCCAGACTGGGTAATATCATCATCAGGCAGCTTTTGAGCCTGGAGCTAAAGGATACCCAATGCGGCTTCAAACTGTTTCCAGCTCATGTGGCCGAAGCTGTGTTCCGGATGCAAATGCTGGGGAGATTTGCTTTTGATGTAGAGATATTGAGCTTGGTGCAGCTATTTGGGATAGAGATTGTGGAGCTGCCGATCAAGCTGTATCCGGCGTCTCAAAGCAGGGTGAGAACCCTGAAGGATAGCATAAATGTGTTTGTGGATCTGCTAAAGATAAAGACAAACATCTGGCGCCGCAAATACAAGGTCTCCTCGCTGAGCATTCAGGCATCAGAAGTAAAAGTAATCCGAGAAGTCTAAGATGTAACGCCATGAGTAAACTAATGAACGTCGTGAGTCTGGTACTTATCCTGCTCACAGCCTTGGTCCTGTGGCAGCTGAATACTCAGACGCATCTTTGTTCGGATGACTATCTATACAGTTTCAAGTTTGATCCCGGTTTTGCTAGTGGGGATTCTACCTCGCCCAGCTACCAAAGAATAACAGGAATTGAGGATTATTACAATTCACTCTCAGCCTTGTACAACACTTTAACTGGCAGAATAGTGGCGCATGGCATTCTGCAGTTCATGCTTATGTTGCCGGCTTGGATTTTTGATTTGCTGAATACCATGGTGTTCCTCGCCCTTAGTTATCTTTACTCTACCTGGGTGGCCGGACGAAAGCATAAAGCCAGGATTCCAGTCTGGCTGCTGTCCACGATGCTGTTTTACCTATCCATCCCGGTATCTCAACGGAATGTGTATTTCCCTGCTTTCAGTTGTAACTATATCTGGACGCAACTGATTGTCTTCATGTTCCTGATTCCTGTCCGATGGCTTATTCAGGAAGACCACAGACAAGAAAGAGGCTGGGCATTTGCCGTGCTGATGTTCTTTTTGGGGCTGATCGCCGGTGATACCAATGAACCCCTTGTACCCGGAGTGTTATTGGCGATGGGAGCCTATGCCGGGTACTGTCTGATCAAGAAACCGCGACAGCTCCCCCGTTGGTATTATTGGGCTATGCTGGGTTTGCTGCTGGGTTTTGTTTTCTTGTTTTTAGCTCCCGGAAACAGCGGCAGATCCTCATATGAAACGGCAAAAACAGGGGTGAGGGCAATTGGCTTTAGTCTAAACAATCTGAGCTTCATTGCCTATGATCTGATACGGGCCATACCGCTTTTGATAATGGGTATTCTTGGATTATCAGGTATAAACCTTGATCTCATCAAGCAAAACTGGCCAGCGCTGTTGTTTGTCCTTATTGCTTTCTCAGGCACCTTGTTTGCCTTGCTAATTCCTCCGATCTACTCCAGTCGCATGAGTATATTGCTACTCGGCTTGTTGTTGGTGATTTGTCTGCGTTTGTTCATGCTGCGCGGGGGACACAGTTACAAGGCTTTGGCCGTTTGTATCCTGCTCGTGTCAGTGATGTTTGGGTTTAGATTGATGAAGGACCACTACTGGGTGAATGGCGCTGATCAGGAGTATCAACTCTTTCGGGAGCAGATAGATGCATGCCCCTCTGATTCGTGTTTGGTAAATCCCCGTGCATATCACGATGCGCTCACCGCAGAGAATTGGGCAAAGCCTGTGGCCACTTACTACCACAAAAGACATCTGTGGATCAAAGATCCTTATGCCACACAAACCAGGAAAACCTGGAAAGCTGCCCGCTATGCCAGAGCCCAGACTATGGGTGATGATGGCATGGAAATGGCAGGACTATATTATGTAAATCATGATGCCTATAGTAGAACGCTTTATGTATCATTGAAAAGTGCCAGGGGTAGAGCAGCTGTGGATTCATTGGGTTTGGCACTTAAAACCGCAGACCTTCCGGATTTGGTGGAAGCAGTGGCGCTATCACTGCCCACCAAGCTACTGTATTACCTTTTACCGTCAGTGATAATCTATCGTTATGAACCGGGGTATGTGAATAACAACGAAGCAGTGTATTCCATCTCCATGCCCATCGTAAATGGACGGGAAGACATCCTTTGCATTGATATCAAAAAGAAAGGAAGCACCATCCAAAGCTTCTATGTATATGAGGTAGAATTCCCCTTCTAGTGTTACTCCAATTGTCTGGTGGCAATATCCAGATACCTCGTTGCCGCCTGGACGGCGTTCATCAGTCTCTTATCAAGTTCCTATCAAGCCTTAATTGTTAAGGCTAGATATGGGCTTGACTATCGTTTGATCAAGAGCTCGAAAGAGGCAGGATCACACCAAGACCCAATGCAGAGAGACCAGGGCGTCAAGTCAAGCGTGACAGGACTCCACAACCTTTTCCTGAGGCAGTGAAGCTTCTTTTACCATCAGTGCGAGCGTGATCCAAAACAAGAAGCTAATCGAGTATTGCTGGATGAATATATCCGTTAGGCAGGCAAACAGCAGGGAGAGCATCCCGGTGAGGACGCAAAATGCCTGCATGTCATCACACCCTTTTATCGCGCTCAGATAGTAGTTCCGCATGCCTTTGAAGATGATGGCAAGATAGGCCAGAGTACCCAGTACTCCCATTTCCACGAGCAGGTTGATATACACATTGTGAGTATGCTGGGCGTAAAGAAAGGGAATGGGAATCATATTGTGATAGATATCCTGCCATGTGCTGAAGCCGATGCCGGTAAGAGGATGCTCCGCAATTATGAATGATGCCTTGTACCAAGCAATAAAGCGGATTAAAATGGATATATCTATCATGGAGACCACTTCCCCACGATTCATCTTGGATGAAGGGATCAATAGAGGAATGAGCCCTATGAGCAACAATCCCCAAATCCTGAAATTCCGGTATCTCAGGATGAGCAGCAGCATCCCAAATA
>JAEWNJ010000093.1 GCA_023392795.1 Candidatus Cloacimonadota bacterium | reverse complement strand
ACGAGCTCAGCATGGCTTTCTGCTCCAGCGTGCCCTCTTGTGATAGCTACGCATTTCATGAGCCGGTCGAACACCGGTCATAGGTTTGTATGACCGGTGTACGACCGGTGTATGAGGGGCGTGGCAGCTACAAGACGGCAAGCGTACTGCCGAACTTTGGAATCTTGTGAGATCTTTCTTGGCACCGGATACGTACCACATCGAATGCCATAGTGACGGTATGGCGATTCAGCGGGCGTCACTACACTTTAGTTTCACATATCCATGAGGGTCTGCCTTCGCCAGGATGAATAAGTGGAATCTGCCCCATATCAATTCGGCATCATCCCAGTATCATATCCTGTCAGGACAGGATACCGGGATGATGCCATTAAGATGCCGGTTTGTAGTCAGTTAGATCAATTGCCTCCTACCCGGGAATACTCCTTGTCGGTCAGATCTCTTTCTTCTGTTCCAATTCCCGGATAAAGGCTTTTGCCCATTCGATCTCGGCGGCATAGATGAATTGCGGTCGGCGGGAAACTCCCCTGTGCCAAGCGGGGCATCCGTCATCTCCCATAAAGTCCTCAAGCTCCTTATAGCATTTAACTTTCGCTTCCATCGCTTGAATGTAGGATTCCAACAGTTGTCTCCGTTTTTCCACGGGGATGATATCGAAGTTGTAGATCCCGACGTCCACCTGCCATTTGCAGTGCTCTCCTTCCGTGAGCAAAGAGGATATCTTCTTTTCCAGTGCTTTGCGTCCCAGATCAGTGATACTGTAGATCTTACGCATGCGGTTGTTCTCCGTCACGTCCCTGGAAAGATCGACGCAACCATCAATTTCAAGCTGACGTAACAGCTTGTAGATAGATGAGATGGACAGATCGGTCCAAGATCGCATATCCCGGTATTGAACGTCTTTCTCCAGTTGATAGGGATGCCTGGCACCTTCGGCAAGCAGTCCAAGCAAGGCTGCTTCAGCGTTTGTGAGCTCTCTCATGATTACCTCCAGTATATTTTGGCCCACACTATCAAGGGATAGTATTATGTCAAGAGAATAATTCAACAAGATAGTATTATTCTTATACAGCATCCGGGCACTGATAAAAAAAAGCGGCGGATCGAAATCCGCCGCTGCAATACACATACTTTATGGATTTATTACTTTGCGGGAAGGGTTGAAGAATCAATCCGGTTATGCGTATTCTTGTCTTTCAATCTCCATGTGGCGCCGTCAAAGCTGAGGGTAGTCACGGTCCACATAGCGCCGGTATCGTCAAGGAAGCCGTAATAGTTGTTTACGGTTTCATCTGGGCTGCCTTCATTGACGCGAATCACGACTCCAGCGTTGGTCCCGATTGCCGCTTGGCTGTCATGATCGCTGTAATAATGAACTTGTACCAGATAATCCCCGGGGATGATGCTGGAAGTAGTGATGTTTTCCGGGCCATAGCCGTTGGTATCGTCAAAATCCAGGCTCAAGCCGCTGGCTGTGGTGCGGTGCGCGTAATAGCATCTTTCGCTGTTGGGATCAGTGACCCAGAGATCGACATCCGTGCCCGAAGTATCCCAGGATAGGGTAACCCTGAGGGCCGTGGGCAAGACCTGGGAAGTGAAGCTTTCTGTATCTGAGGCGGTCAGGGAGCCGGAAACGGCAGTGAGCTCCACAGTATGGGGAGTTTCCACTGCAGAACCGCTGATGGCAACCTCTTGCGAGAAATGTCCGTTACTCAGATTCACTTCAAAGGCCTGATCCGATTCCCCGTCGATGATCAGATTGGCGCTTTGAAGCAGGGGATTGGCCACTCTGCCACTGATGGTAAGCACGCGATCGGTGACTGGAGAAGTAATTGGATTGATCTCAGCGTAGAAATCCACGGGAATAGAGATCGGGACGCTGAGGAGTACGGGATTCTGATTGCTATCTTCTACCAGATATTGCAGTTCCATATTTGCGTTCGGCTCGGAGAAATTGGCGGGGAGCTGAACGTTTACCATGAATTGGGCGGTTTCACCTACTGGTATCTCGGCAGTACCGCTGTTGAAGCCCAGTAGTACACCATCAAAGCCTTGCATGTCTGCGGTGCCGGTGAGATCGGCTTCACCGGTGTTGGTTACGTAAATACGATAGGTAGCCAATTCACCAGGATTTAACTTATTATCGTCGATCTGTTCATTGGTCTGTTCGGTTTGTTGCAGTGATATTTCGGCGTTGATCACCGAGACTGAGCTTTGGGCGTTCTTCAGATTGCCAAAGCTGTCTTTGATCTCGCAGGCGATGTTGTAAGTGCCTTCGGCAGAAGGTTTGAAAGATAACTGGTTATTATTGGCGCTGATATTTGTGTATGCACCGCCAGTGATGCTCCAGGTGAACTCCAGATTTTGACCCAGAGTACTCATGCAAACCACATTCACATAGGCAGTACCTCCCAAGGTGATCACATCGGGATTGGCGCTGATACTCTCCACGATAATGGCATTTTCAGCCAGTTTTAGCAGCTCATTCACCTGGTTGGTCAGCACTTCTTTTGCTACAGTGACTGCGCTATCCACATTGCGGATAAACTCATCAGCCATGGCGATAATATTGTAATTTCCGGAGGGCAATTCCTGGACTAACTCCGGGGGGGCGTCTATGATCACGGTGATCTTTGGCTCAGTAGCAGGAACGTCCATGCGATCAATAATGATGGTCTTGGGTCCTTCAATGGGAGGGGTGCCGGTATCGGAGCTGTTGATCTTGATCTTCATAGTGCCCTTGTCTTCGGGATCTTGATCGTCATTCATGTGTTGCACCAGCACTTCATTGGTCCATTCACCCACGCCGCCGCCGTAGGCATCGCCCACGAGTTTGACGCCGGTTTCACCCAGCTTTTTGGCTGTGGCAGCAGTGCGGATACGTTCGTCTGGATCCCAAAGGGACACATAGCTGCGTAGTTCCAGCTTTTGCGGATCTTCATCCGGCAGGTTCAGATAATAATTTGCCTTGTCCTGAGGAGTATCGCCCGGGAGTTCATTAATGGGGACATAGCCTTCCTGCGAGTCACCATCAATAATTGACTGACGGATGGCAGCATCGCGGGCAGCATTGTGCCTTTGCAAGTCTGCTGCGAAAGAAGATATGATGGGAATGCCCGATTCCGGATCGTTTAAGACCTGCCGCAGACTTTGTTTGCCAGTAAGAACGCGGAAACCGGAACGCACCATGCGTCCGCTGGAGACCACAGCATCGGCAGCTTTGTTGTAAACTCCTCGTGCGATATCGCCCAAGAGCCCTTTGTCGTCGCCGTAGGGTACGATATTATCTTCGAGATTGCGCATGGAAATAAAGTAATCAGATGCGTCGTTACATTGTTGATAGTAAGTGTTTACCAGAGACTCCCATTCCGCGAAGGGATCTTCCTGTTTGCTGGATCCCAAGGCAAGGATGGTTTGTTCCATAGAATGCATCGTAGCATCGCGATTCACCAGGCTTTGGGTGAGATCGCTCTGCGATTCCCAGTAGTTTGCCAATGCATCGGCAGCTTCTGGCTTCGAAGTTTTATCCTTTTCGCAGGATGCAAAAAGGAAAAGCAACAGTATAAACATAATGACTTTGATCGCAGGTTTCATCATTCACCTCCTAGGTTCCGATTATGGATTGAATATATCCTAAACACTTATGTTGTCAAGTGAAATCGGACATTATGATCAAATGCCATCCTTCGATCCTGAGATCATTGGGAAAAGTGTTGACACAATGGACACTGTCAGAAAAGTGGAGGACTGAAGATAAATGTTATTAAATGCAATAGATTAGATCCATTTGGGAGGAAAGTATGAAAACTGGTGGTTGCCGCTATGGAACCCATCGTGTAATTGAACCTAAAGGTGTATTGCCTCAGCCTGCGCGCGTGCTCAACAACG
>JAEWNJ010000032.1 GCA_023392795.1 Candidatus Cloacimonadota bacterium | reverse complement strand
TGGCCAATACGTACGCCAGTTCCTGTGTAGCGCTTGCTCCGGCAGCTTCATACACCGTTCCGTCAATAATCATCGCGGGCATTTTGGGCGCTTTTTGCGCTCTTGTTTGGAGCTTGCCCAATACTTTTTGCCACAATTCATCCAGGGGCATATCGGTGGCGCCTTTGCGGGCAAACTCCCCAGTTGGATCACATCCAATGGCACCTTCCAGTGCTTTGAGTTCGATGCCATTCTTGCTGCAATACTCTTCCAGCATGGCAAAGATATCAGGATCGTTAATGTCTGTCTGGATGAAGAGGGGAGCGGCTTTCAGATCGATGCCATGCAATATGGTGGTAAGGTCTTCCACATTGTTTATGGATACTCCATCCATTCCATCGCTGTGTTTCAATAGCAGATTGACCATGGATAGACCCCGGCTCAGGGCTTCCAACAGTTCTTTATTGAGCGCTTTGGGATCAGGGTTGCTATGTGCCTGAGCCACTTTCCAGCCTTCCATCAGTTTACGCTGGGGATCATTACCACGGTGAAAAGGCGCAGCTCCAGGCATCGCACCGGTAAAGGGCAGATCCTTGATGTCTTCATATCGGTAGATCGGTTCCAAAGTGATGCCCTCGTATGTTTTACTATGCATCACTTTATCATAATCGGCTCCCTTGAGGGATTCGATTACGGTTTTCTTCCACTCTTCCACACTGGGCGAGGGAAAATCCTGCTTCAGGTTCAGTTGCTCTTTTGTTTCCACGCTGCTGAACTCCTTATTCTATTCTTTGATTAAAGCTTGTACTGGTTTCATGCCGTAAGCGCTGCGGCTTTGAATGGCGTCCAAAATCGCCCCACCGCCTGTGAAGAAATAGTATTTGGGATCGTTTTGTGCGCTAGCAAACAGGCCTGGCAGATAGGTCTTGTAATCCTGGATGGTATCGCCACCGCCAAAGAGTTTCACCGCGCTGTGGTTTTCGTCGATCAAACGATACATGGCCATGGTCCCTTCCGGGAAGAGGGCAGTGTAGCCCATAACTGCGTTCACAAATATGGTGCCGGCTTGTTTGAAGACATCCTGAACCTGCTGGAGTCGGAATGATTCTTCCGCGGCATCGAGGATGTAGCCGATATCGCTCTGGGTAGCCCAATCTCCCATGTCCTCAATCTTGTATATGTCCCAGTTATCATCCTTGCGCTCTTCGATGCTGTCGCATTGCACGATGTAAGGAAGCTCCACGATCTTGTTGATGTTATCTCCGCTATCGGCGATGAACTTTGCCGCCATAGCAACATCTTCTTCGGTTAGCCCCGATATCTTAAAGCCATACTTGGCTGCCAGATAGGCGTTGTAAAGCACACCTCCCAACACCAGATGATCGGCGATTTCAATGAGGGCGGAAAGGGGACCGATCTTGGTATCAAATTTGCTTCCGGCAACAACAGCCAATAGCGGACGTTTGGGCTCGAACACTTTGTTCAGATTGCTGAGTTCTTTTAGCATCAGCAATCCGGCATAGGATGGCAGGCATTTGGTGATGTGAAACGTGCTGGCATGCGGCTGCCAACTGCCAAAGGCGTCGTTGATATAGATATCGGCGTAGCCGGCCAGATTGGCGGCAAAGGCGTCCGCGCTGGCGTCTTTGGCTTCTTCACCTTTGAACCAGCGGGTATTGGGCAGATAAATGTAATCGCAATCGCCATTCTTCAGCTTGCTCACGGCATCGGCCATGGGGGAGAGGTCGGTGATGCCATAGCTGTCCCCGGCCGTCAGGGCAGGGATCAGTCCCTTCAATGCCAGCTTTTGATCCAGATAATCCACTATCGGATCTACAGCTTCCAGCTCAGAGATGGTGATCTTGCCGCTCTGTTTGTCATAAGGCCTGCCTACATGGGACATCAGAATGGGCAGACCGCCCATTTTAAAGATATGAAGCAAAGTGGGAATGGTGGCCTCAATGCGCATCGGATCCTTGATCTTAGCTTTTTTCACCACATTATGATCCATCCGAACGATCACAATCTTGCCCTTCAGATCGGCGTCCATCATACTGGGAATCATCGTCATTTTCTATCTCCAATTTCTTTGATTATAATGTGTTAACGGTCTTCATGCGAAGTACTCATGGGGAGCCTTGCACGCAGAACAATCTAAAATGGTATCTTTATGGGGCTTGCCTTTACGTCAAGTTTTTTGTTCTGATGCAGCACCGGCTCGCCAGACGACGGTAAGGCGACCGCATGCGCAGGATAATGGACGGCACAGCGTGCCTATTCCTGGCTTCCCTGGCTTTTCTAATCCTCTTGCGACCCTCCCACGTCCCACGGAAGAGGAATCCGGGAGAGTGGCAAGTGGCCAGGAAGCCAGTGATTGACACTACCCTATGTGCTGGCAAATCAGGATGGGTAAGGATGAGACCGAAATTGAGGTTGACAAAAAACAGGAAGCTATGATCAATGCGGCTCCGAGTTTTCGACTTGAAGTTCTCAGTGATTATTTGTAGGAATAAAGGAGTTGATCGTGTTTTATGTCTCAGATACAATCGAAAATTGGCACATGACGATAAGGTCGTTTCATGACAAAGACCATGTATGTATTGCAGTTTTGCTCGCTGCAACAGGTTTTGAGTGGACTTAGGTAAGAGCAATGGCTAATGATTAGGTTCCTATAGGAGAGATATGTTTAGATATGTGCCCGAATTTATTCTTGATCGCTTGTCTTTAGATTTGAGACACGGCACTCTCAGTGCGTATGTTTTGCTGCTCGATGTGGCTGATTTTACTTCTATAGGTACGGTTCTGCAGAAAGAAGGCAACCGAGGAGCCGAAGAGCTTAGCAGGTTTTTGGATTTAGTATTTGGTATCCCAATTGAGATTGTATGTAAACATGGCGGGTTCATAAGTCTATTCGCGGGTGATGCATTCTGTGCTATCTTCCCAGAATCCAATCCGGAATCCATTGTTTCTGCCGTAAACTCAATTTGTAATTACTTTAAAGATAAGAATACCTTTCAAACACCGTTTGGTGTATTCACTTTGAAGCTCAGACAGACAATCGCTTATGGTGATGTCCACTGGCAGATATTTGTAAATGAACTTCAGAATGAATATGCTTTCTTTGGTGAACCAATCAAAGAGCTTGCTGAATTGGCAAGGCTCAAGGAAGATGTTGTTTTTTCCGATTCCGCAGCCAGGAGCATAGGTATCGATTTATTCAAAAAAAAGAATGTAGGATATGGGTTAAGCTCAGGATATACCGCTATCTATAACAGTCCTTTGCAGTATCATTTTGAACCAGATCTACTGGCGAAGTTTATCAACCAAAGATTCATTGCGGTCAGTCCACAAAATGAAATACGCAATGCTGCATATTGTTTTGCCAATCTATCGGGGATTGAACCTGATGATAGGCAAGAGGCAATCAGAATCATTGAGAGTTTAGCTGACAAGTATGGTGGGTTTGTAAACAAATATGACGCAACTGATAAGGGATTGATCGCCATGATAATCTTTGGCTTGCCGAAAAGCGAAGGCAAGACTTTGGAACGTATATGCAATTTCTCATTAGAGGCTATAGAAACCAATTCCGAATTATCATTGGGAATAAGCTGTGGCAGTGTTTTTGCCGGCTATATTGGAAGTGGTGAAATCAAAGAATACACAGCCTTGGGACAGCCCTTGAATCTTGCGGCCAGATTGATGTGTAACGCCACAAAGGGGGAAGTGTTAGCAGACACCTATCTTTGGCAGGAATTGAATGCTCAATATGATTTTAACTATCTTGGCTCGCTCAATCTGAAGGGCTTTGCACTTCCCATCAGATATTACAGTTTAAAACGACAAACCAAGGATGTGACATGGCATCAGGAAAGCAGGTTTGTTGGCAGAGATGAAGAAATTGACATCATCAGGACTTTGATTGACGGCAGTAAAGAAGATTCAGTTATCTATATCTCAGGTGACGCAGGTATTGGGAAAAGCAGACTTGCCAAAGAAGCATTGGCAAGTTTCACTGAGAGCACTCATCATAAGTATTTTATCTCCTGTGATGCTATCCTATCGAAACCGCTAGAGGCTGTCAAACAGATAGTTCGAGCTGTTTTCTATTACAATCCGCAGTTACCGGAGGAAGCTGGAATAGCAATGTTCAGAGCCCTGTGGATTTCCCTTGCTGCCGGTGAACCAGGAATGGAGCGCATTGAATCAATTATCGCATCTCTGCTGGGGTATGGATGGGCTCACTCTATCTGGAATTCTGTTTCTCCACAAGATAAACCAAATCAATTGAGACTTGCTTTTATCCGATTAGTTGAACAACTGGCTAAGACCAAACCTGTGATTATTCATTTGGATGATGGACAGTGGTTAGATCAGGAAAGTAAGTTATGTTTCCAAGCATTAAGCGATAAGTATGTTAACCCGGTCACTATAGTTACCCCCTGCCGTTATCTGGATAATGGAGAAAAAGTGGATTTAGCCATTGCCGGCTATAAGAGAATTGACATCGAACTGAACTCATTAAGCTATACTGGAAGCAAAGAACTGATCAGAAACATACTCAGATTGGAAGATGTTCCGGAAACTACCCAGCAACTTATCTACTCCAGATCCATGGGAAACCCTCTATTTATAGAGCAACTTACTTCTTACCTGATGGAAAGCGGATGTGTTAACAAAAAGGGTAAAGTTACTGGGGAAGTAGGATATCTAAGTTCTTTCAGTATCAGTGACATCATCAGCAGTCGCATAGACCGGCTTACGGAGCAAGTGCGGGAGTGCATGTTCTATGCCAGTGTACTTGGATTAGAGTTTAACGTGAAGGTGTTGACTCAAATGCTCAATACTGATCCCATATATGAATTGGAAGCAGGTGTAAAAAACCGTATTTGGAACGAACTGGATGAGTTGCGCTATATTTTTACCCATATCTTGATCAAAGATGCGGTCTATCAAAGGATGATAAGTGATAAACTGCAGCGTCTGCATCAAAACGCAGCAGAAGCAATGGAAATAGTATATGCTGATCACTTGGAGGAGAACGCTGAAGAAATTGCAACGCATTTTGAGAAGGGTAATCAACTGGACAAAGCGGCAGCATATTATGATAGAGCTGGAGGGTTTTATTGGGGTGAGTTTCTCCTTGAGCGTTCCAAACAGAATTTCCAAAAATCGGTAGATATTCTGGAAATGACATCAGGTAAAACAAGTACCGAATATGCAGAATCACTCTTCCACTTAGGACTACTTCTTCATTACATGAGGGATTTTACCCTGGTGGAGTCGATCTATAAACAAGTTCTGGATATTAATGTAGCCCATCACGGTCAGAATAGTCCCCTGCTTTCGCCATATATAAACAACCTGGGTAGGTTTTACAAAGATATTGGTTTATATTCCGATAGTGAGCGGCTCCTTAAAAGATCATTACAAATCGAAAACAATGTTAGCCCAAACTCATCAAATGTGGCTGATAGACTTAACAATCTGGGGCATCTCTATTCTATTCAGAAAGACTATCTAAAAGCTGAAAAAACATACTTGGACGCTTTGTCTATCCTGGATAAACACTATGATTCCAATTTTTGGTTTACTGCCACCGTGTTGAGCAATCTTGGAATGATCTACGTGTTTACATGTAGGTACTCTGAAGCAGAGCCATTACTAAGTAGAGCGCACAACATAAACGTAGTAGTGAATGGTACTGAACACCCTGATTGTGCAGGATCATTAAGTTGTCTGTCAAGGTTGTTTCTTGCTCAGGGAGATTATGATCAAGCTGAAACACATATTCTCAATGCGTTCTCTATCTATGAGAAAACACTGGGTACATCGCATTACATTACAATCAGGACAATCGAGAGTATCATCGATTTGTACCATACAATGGGAGACGTGGATTCTGAAGAAATGTACAAAACAAAGCTTGGCGGACTTACCGGGGAGTAATAAAATGAAACATCGGTTTAACAAGGGGACCTCCTGAATCTGATACCGTATGCTCTGCCAGTCACCGCCAGAAGTGGGATGATCGGTTGGAGATGTCATTGAACTGGTCTTTGAGGGTATAACCGCTGATTGTGGAAAAAAGGGTACAAACTGTGAATAAACAGACACTGAGGGGGCAGCTTTCTCTTGACAAGGAGATAGAGTTTACCTAGACTGCCAACAGAGGTGGAAGTGATGAACGGAGTTCAGTTAAAATTGGCAGTTTGGATATCGGACATATTGCTAAGTGCAGAGTATAGATTCATAGAGTTGTTACCGGAGCCCTGCTCAATCATTAGAAATGGGGGATCCGTAATCCGGATCGAGGAGAAAGATTGTTCCATAATGGGTCAATCCGGAGGTGTTTGCCCCTGTGGATGAGCGTATAGTTTTCCAAGAGGGAACAGCTTCCGGTAAAGGAAGATACGTGCTCTATTGGATGCAGCAAGCCCAACGTCTGCATTTCAACCCTGCTTTACAATACGCCGCAACCAGGGCAAATCAGATGAACACGTCTTTACTGGTCGCGTTTGTGATCATGGACTGCATCCCCGCAGCGGAAGCAGAGCATTATCGCTTTATGCTGGAAGGGCTGAGGGACATGCTGATTGAATCTCCTAAGCTTGGTCTGGACTTCCGGATATATGGGGGTGATGCGGTTGACATCATCTCCGCTCTGGGTCATGATGCCTGTCTGGTGGTGATGGATCACGGCTGTCTAGCCTGGCAGAAAGCTCTGAGACAATCCGTGAAAGATTGCTTATCATGCACGTTGGTAACAGAGATAGATACTGAAACCGTGGTTCCTGTCCATATTGCCTCTGATAAGGAAGAATACTCTGCCGCCACGCTGAGAACCAAGCTGCTGAGAGTGTTGCCCGAGTATCTGGTGTTTGACGATCCCCCTCTACCGGAGCTCCCCCGGGCCGATTGCGGGATCAGGGACGCGCAGTGTTTCAAGGGCGAACCTGTCTCCACTGATGAGCTTTTTCAGTTTGCCTCTGAGAGGATCGGGCTAGGGGCAGGGAACAGGCGTTATCCCCTGATTGGTGGTTACACGGAGGCAAAACGCCATCTGAGGGTCTTTGCTGAAACGAAGCTGGCTTTTTACTCGCTCTATCGTAATCACCCGGAAAAGGACTATCAAAGTGAGATGAGTCCCTACCTGCATTTCGGTCAAATATCTCCACTGGATATCATCCACTCATTATTTCCAGAGCATGATGCTTATGCGCTTAGGGCGATCCTAAAGGGAAGAAAAGCTCTGAATGATGCTAGCAGAAACATGGCAGATTATCTGGAAGAACTAATAGTGAGACGGGAGCTTAGCTGGAACTTCTGTACTTATAACGAGGATTATGACAGCTTTGCGTGTCTGCCAGGGTGGGCAAAGGCAAGTCTGCTGAACCATATTCATGATCCTCGCGACAAGCATTATTCACTGGAAGTCCTGGAGAATGCCGAAACTGAAGATGAGTATTGGAACGCAGCCCAAAGACAAATGTTATCCAGAGGGAAAATGCATAACTATATGCGGATGTATTGGGGAAAAAGAGTTTTAGCCTGGTTTGACAGTGTGGAAGAAGCCTATGAACTGCTCTTGTATCTGAATGATAAATACTCTCTGGATGGGAGGGATGCCAATTCCTATGCCGGCGTGGCCTGGTGTTTTGGTAAGCATGACCGCCCCTGGGCGGAGCGGCCTATCTACGGTATGATCCGTTATATGAACGATAATGGACTGCAGCGGAAATTTGATATGCAGGCCTACATAAGCAAAGTTGCGAGTGAGGAACCACGATGAAGTTCAAATCCTTTTTTTTATTGTTTGTTAGCTGGGTAGCAATTCTGGTTGCTGTGGAAAGCGAAGCTTTACCGAAACTAATTATCGGTGGTGACTACAACTATCCGCCCTATGAGTTTATCAACGGCGATGGAGAACCTGACGGTTACAATGTGGATTTGAGTAGGGCTATCTGCCGGGAACTGGGCTACGAACCGGAGTTCAAGCTGGCAAAATGGTCGTTGGTACGCTCCTGGCTGGAGGAGGGCAGCATCGATCTTTTGCAGGGGATGGCGTATTCCCTGGGGCGAGCGCAGGAGATTCACTTTTCAAATGCCCATACCTCGACCTGGCGGGGGATATTTGTGCCCAAGGGTTCAGACATCGAGGGTTTGCAGGATGACATAAACCTCACTGTGGTAATCCAAAAAGACGATGTGGCCGCGGACTATCTACGTCAAATCGATTTTCAGGGAAGAGTGAGCCAGGTCTCCACCCAGGAAGAGGCTTTGAAGCTTCTCAATGACGGGGTTTTTGACGCTGCCGTGACGAACTATATGATGAGTATGTACATCATTCGGCGGGATAATCTGCATGGCATTAAAGCATTGCCAAATAGGATAA
>JAEWNJ010000092.1 GCA_023392795.1 Candidatus Cloacimonadota bacterium | reverse complement strand
CTTCGCTTCGGCGGGAGGACAATTTGGGCAGGTACGGAAGGTGAAGTATTCGGCAATCACCAGTTGCTTGCCCAGATTGGGAATGCATACGCTATTGCCCTTTAGCACCCAATTGTCCCCTTCCTTGCGGATGACTTCACCCACAAAGCTGCTATCAGCCAATACATTGCCATTCCGCCAAATCATGAGGCGCCAGTTTACAACGGCATTTTCGGCATCTGTGCTTTGTGCGTTGAGGGCGAGCACTTCATAAATGGTGCCGGATTGGCTGAGGAAGCTGCTGATCCAGGCCACGCGATCCGCCTTTCTGATGCCGTTATGCAGGTAGTCATCGCTGTACATGGCCTCGATGGCGCTTACATCAGTGGCTGTGATCTGGGTGAGGGCATTTTGAAGGGGAGTGAAGAAACTGGCATCAAAATCCACTTCGGTGGGGGGCGCAAAGCTATGCTCAAACCGGTCGCAGGAAACTGCTCCCAGTAGGAGTAACAGAGCCGTCAAAATCAATATATATCGCATCATATCCTCACTCAGCTATTTTAGCTAAGGCTTCATTTACCATGTTCTTACTCAGTAATTCCGGGAAGACCACAGGTTCCTGACCCGGTATGTACAGAGCGTTGAAGGGAACGCCCAGGCGCTCATGCTGCTTGATCCATTCCAGCAACACGGGATCCTTACGGGTGAAATCGCCTTTTAACAATACTACGCCTTTGGCTTTGAAATCCTGCATCATATCCTCGGTGAAAAGGACGGTCTTCTCGTTGGTTTTGCAGTTCTTGCACCACTCGGCGCCAATATCCAGAAACACGCTTTTGCCTTCTGCCAGCAGTTTGGCATGCAGCTCCGGCGAAAACACATACCAGCCTTCGGGAGCATGTGTGGATTGCAGCATCTCGGCGCCCACGGGTTGCGCTTGCTCCACTGCCAGGTGTTTTTCCTGGATCGGCAGGTAATAGGCGACGGCAAAGATGATCATCAGGAGGGGGATGATGGTGAAGATCCACTGCGTGGTTTTACTGTATTCAAAGCGCACAAACTTGCCGTATAACCACACGGCAAAGCCCAGGATCAAGAGGAACCAGATCACGCTCATCAGATACAATCCGCCGGTCAGCGCCAGGGTGGTCTTGAGCATGGTATAAACCAGATAGAGCAGCACGAAGCCCATCAGTTCTTTGAACAGCACCATCCAATCCCCGGGTTTGGGGATGATCTTCAGCGCTTTGGGGAACATGCCGATCAGGATGAAGGGGAAGGCAAAGCCCAGCCCGATCAAGAGGAAAAAGACCATGATCAGCAAGGGGGGAAGATTCATGGCAAAAGGCAGCGCCGCGCCCAGGAAAGGTCCCGTGCAGGAGATAGCCATCAAAAAAGCAAAGATGCCGCCAAAGAAACTGCCGCCGTAACCGCCCTTGGTGGTGGCTTTACTGGCAGTATTCATCCCCGGAGCGGTGATTTCAAAGATGCCCAGGAGGGAAAGAGCGAAGACAAAGACGATCGCCAGCAGCGCAACTCCAAAATAGGGATTCTGGTTCTGCGTACCCCAGCCCGCAGTGCTGCCCGCGGCCTGAATGCCGATGAAGATACCGGCCAGAATGGCAAAGGAGATCAGCACGCCCAGAGTGTACACCATCACGTGGCGGAAGACCTTGCTGCGGTCTTTCTGAGCTTGATTGATGATGCTCATGATGCGGATGGGCAGGATGGGCAGGACGCAGGGAGTGATATTCAGGATCAAGCCGCCCAAAAAGGCAAAGATGAGGTACTTCAGGATTTCGCCCAGTCCGCTTTGCTTTGCCGGAGGCTCAGTCGCGCTTTCTTCTGCAGAACTCTGCGCATCAGCTTCTGCCACTTCAGTTTCTACCACGGTCTCATCCGTATCGGTAACCGCCGTTTCAGGATCACTGGCAAGCATGGTTTCGGATACCGGACGTGACTCCTGAATGCTAAAGGATAGCGTGGCTGTTTTCTCTTCCGGAGGATCGCACATCCCGCTGGCATAGCAGAGATTGTAGCTGATCAGGACATCCAGGGTCTTATTGCCCGGTTTAGCACCGGACCGAACTGTAAAAGGCAGACTTAGCTTTACTGAAGGGTAGTATTGCCACTCGGTGTCGGAAACAATCTTGGTGGGCTTGGGCAACACCATCGGGGCAATCTGCAGATCAGGATGGCTGGCCTCGATGTAAAAATAGGCGGGATCATTGGGATCCACACTCTGTTTACGATCAGAGGGAATCGTCAGCGTTGCGCTGATGGTACCTGTGTCACCGGGACCAAGGATTTTGGGAGAAATATTGAAGCTTACGCTCTGAGCCGCGAGACCCAGCGCAAGCAGCCACAACACTATCAGTATGGGCGCTGTAAACCTTGAGCGCATCTATACCTCCACAGGAATTCTGTTTACTATCAAATATCTTAATGCAGTTTACATTCCATACCATCAGAAAACCTCTTTTTTTCGATAGATTTATGTCACCTGGACCTCGTTCAAGCTCCCGGTTTTGCTGTACGCGTTCTCAAATTGGTTTTGTTACAGACGCGATTGTGGAAATAGCTTGACGCGTATAGCAAGTGTGAAAACCGTGATAGTGGTTTGATTATTCTCAGTTTTGGCCAAATGATAAGGATAGCAAGAATGTCACAAAGAACAAAGAGTAGCCTTGAATCGGATTTCTGGTCCGACGATTGGGATATATCATGATGGAACTGGATCTCATCGAGGTCATCAGGATCGTACTGAAGAACCGGCGATTGATAATATTCATCGTATCCATCGCCATGGTGGCGGCCGTAACCTACAGCATGCTTGCGCCGATGATTTGGAGTTCCGAGGCTGTGTTCTATGCTCGTAGCAATAGATCCCTGGAGTTATCCCAATCTGCATCTTCCATGAGCAAAATGATCAAGGATCTGGTGGAAAGCAGCGCTCAAGATGAAGCGATGGCATGCGTAAACATCATGAAATCCAGAAGCTTCACCGAAGAGGTGATTCGCCGCTACAGTCTGATTGATTACTTCAAACTCACCGATCCCGATTCTCTGGCGAATATGGATGACGCGCTTGAAAAAATCCCCCGTGTGGTATTCATAAATTATGATGAGGATGAAAACCTTGTTTATGTGAGGATTGAGACCAAATCCAAAGCTCTTTCCCGCAATATCGCTGATTTTTACGTGACTCGCCTGGAAGATTACTTGAAACACAGCCGGATGGTGAAGGGAAGGACAAACCGGATTTATCTGGAACAAAGAGTAAATGAGCTGTGGACGACAATAGACTCTCTACAAACTGCCATCAGCCAGTTTCAGACAGAACACAAGGCAGTGAATTTACGTGAGCAATCCTCGCAGTTAGTCCTCCAATACTCTGATCTGATTGCCAGTAAAATGAAGCTGGAAGTGGATTTAGTGCTTGCTAAAACTAACTATGACGCAAATTCCCCAATAGTGAAAGACCTCGAATTGCGTCTTGCCACCCTGGGGGAGCAAATCAGCAAGCTGGAAAAGGCAGATACCGATGCCCTCTACCCGTTTCGCCTGGACATGGCACAATTACCGTCATTATCAGCCAGGATGGCTATGATGCAATTGCAGTATGACGTCATGAGAGTAGTATACGATTATGTTCGTCCCCAATATGATGCCGCTATCCTGGAAGAGCTTCAGAATCTTCCCCAGTTGGAGATTCTGGATCAGCCCCGGGAAAGCGGACGCAGAGTAAAGCCACGCCGCGGCGTAATCTGCATAGTTACCCTGATCATGGCAAGTTTCTTGTCCATTGTCCTGGCAGTATACAAAGAACTGTTTGCGTCCCAAAGCGCCAGACTGTCGGAGCTGAAAGCTTCCCTGAAATGAAAAGCGAAGTTATCAAGAATGGCCTCACAGGCCTATCTGTCCTGATAATTGTCTGCGCGTCGCTGGCTACTGGGATTGGTCTGCAAGCCCAAAGCCTGGATTTTGTGATCAAGGCGTTTGCATTCATTGCCCTGGCTACTGTCTGGTTGTTTACCAAAGGATTCAGCCTGCCCAGAGTGTTGGTCCTGTTTTGCGTCATGTATCTGCTGCCTATATTCAATATGTTCATTATTGCGATGTTTATGCTGGTCTTAGTGTTTTTAGCAGACCTCAGCATGAGCTCAAAGCGGCAGCTGCTGATACCCTATCCGCTTTGTTTTCTGGTTTTGATTGCATTCGGTCTGGTAGCTCTGAGCAAAACCTATGTAACTGATGGAGTACCATACTTCATATCCACCATTATCGTCCCCCTGGTTTGTTTTGTAGCGATCATCAATGCCCGTCCGGACAGAGCAGCTTTAAGTATATGGATGCGGGGCATCACTGTGATAGCGGCGATCGTGGCAACAATTGGGATTTATCTGGCATTGACCAACCCCACTCAAAGAATCGGTTCCACCTGGTCAAACGCGATGACGATCAATGGATTCTACGCTCTGGCGTTCTTTTTCAGTGTTGGCCTGGCGTTCAGGGCTGCCTCGTTGAGCTCCAGGGTAGCATGGATTATCGCTGCGGTATTGATCTTTTTGGGGATGCTATTCACATATACCCGGATGGCAATGCTGGCAGTGGTATTTGGGATGCTGCTGCTCATCCTGAGATACCGGAATTTCAGGATTTGGGGATTGTTGCTCATAGGGCTCATTCCTCTATTGATCCCTTCATCCAAGATGAATCGTGGGGAAGTGGTCTCCATGAT
>JAEWNJ010000089.1 GCA_023392795.1 Candidatus Cloacimonadota bacterium | reverse complement strand
CACTTGGCTCAGAATCAAGTTGCTTTTGGACTGCAGATGAATAATCTATCAATATAGTGGACTATTGGTGCCACCAAATATGAACACAAAGGAATATGACCATGGCTCAGATAAAACTTAAAGGTATGCCCATCAATACAAACGGGTTGCTGCCCGCAATTGGCAGCAAAGCTCCTGAATTCACCCTCACGGCTGGGGATCTCACTGATCACAATCTCGCCCAATACATAGGGAAGAAAGTCCTGCTGAACATATATCCCTCGATTGATACAGGTGTATGCGCCACCAGCGTAAGAAAGTTCAATGCCGAAGCAGCCGCCCTGGACAATACGGTGGTCCTTGGTATATCCAGAGATCTACCTTTCGCTTTGGGACGTTTCTGCGGTGCAGAGGGCATAGACAAGGTATATACATTGTCCGAAATGCGAAACCGCGACTTTGGTAAGGCCTATGGGCTGGAAATTATCGATGGTCCCATGTCCGGGCTACTGGCTAGGGCAGTGGTGGTGATCAACGAACAGGGCACAGTGGTTTACACCCAGCTTGTGGATGACATTGTCCACGAACCGGATTATCAAGCCGCGCTGGCAGCCCTCAGATAGAAATCTCTTGTCCCGGCTTCAGCACCAGAACTTGCGTTTCACAATCCCGCAGTGCTTTTCGTAGCTCTTCAGGATCAGCCTTGATCAGGGGGAAAGTATTGTAGTGCATGGGGATGGCATACTTCGGATTGATCCAGGATGTGGCGATGGCTGCGTCCTGGATGTCCATAGTATAGTTCCCTCCGATGGGGACCAGGAAATAATCGATCCGGTCTAGCTCCCCGATCAGCTTCATATCGCCAAAGATGCCGGTATCTCCAGCATGGTAAATGCAAATACCATCGATAGTAAGCACAAATCCGGCAGCCAATCCTCCATACCGACCATCGGGCGTCATGCTGCCATGCTCAGCTCTGGTCAATTTCACGCGGCCAAACTCAAAATCATAGGCTCCGCCGATTTGCATTGGGTGTGTTTTATGACCGCTTTGGGAGAAGTATGAAGCTAGCTCGGACACTGCGATAATGGTGCTTTTACCCTTCTCTGCTATCTTCAGGGCATCGCCGCAATGGTCGCCATGTGCGTGACTAAGCAAGATATAGTCCGCCTTCAGGTCTTTGGCTTTGATGGGTGCGAGGGGATTGTTATCCACAAATGGATCAATCACCAGGCGGATACCCTGAGCGCTGGTGAGTTGAAAGGCGGAGTGGCCTAAATAGAGAAGTTTCATGCTTTTACCTCCGTTGGTAGCTTGAGTCCGGTTTCCAGATTTATGAAATGCCTGTGTGCGGCAAACGCAATCTCTGGCAGAGCGTCGATGGCAAAGAAACGCGCTTCTTCAGCATCGTCTCCAGCTCTCAGCGTACCACCTGTTACTCTCATTCTGAATCCGATGCTAAGCACGCGGTAATAGATGGGGGAGAAGCCATAGAACCAATCGATGCGATGATCGATCTCCCCGATCAATCCGGTCTCTTCCTCCATCTCGGCAATGGCGTTCTGCTCCGGGCTCATATAGATCTCGGCATATCCCGAGGGTAGTGCCCACATCCCTGCCCGGGGCTCATACATCCGCTTTACCAGGAGCAATTCGGATGCTTCATTGATCACAACAATGGCCACAGCCGGAATGGGATTCAAATATTGGGTAAAGCTGCAGGAAGGGCATACAGCCCTGATCTTTTCTTCGTGATCTTCCTTCAGACTGATCGGGTGACCGCACTTCTGACAGAACTTCACCTCAGCATATAGTTTGCGTATCAATTCCTGCATTATACATTAGCTCCTGATATAAGGGATAGCGTTGGTTATAGAGCGATTTTAGCTCTTCTTCGCTCTTTCCTCTGGTGATAGCAGATGGCTGTTGGCAGATACGTTGCCAGATCAAGTCCCAAGGGGGATTCAGCCATAGCAGCTTGTGCCGCTGTAGGAAACATCTATTATCTGCAGATTCTACAATACCACCACCACAGGAGACAACCTTGGATATCCCCTGAGGACGTGTTGCAACAGGAGATAGAGCCCCATCTGAAGAAAAAGGGGACATCGCTGTCCCCGTGGATATTAAAGCCTGGCTTTCCAGCCTGCGGAACTCTGCCCATCCCTTGTCTTGCACAATCTCCGCTATGCTGTGGCCGCTTGTTTGCTCGATCAAGACATCGGTATCGACGACGGGGATCATCCACGTATTTGCCAATTGCTTGGCAAAAGTGCTTTTCCCGGCTCGGCTGAAACCGATGATATACAGATTCATTGTTCTAAAGGCGTGAGCTGACGTTTTGCTCCGTTTCCTGCGCCAGGGCCTCACATTTGGCGATGAGGTCTTTGGCTTCTGCCAGAGTCCTTGTTTTGTAGTTCTCATCTTTGATGCCGGCAATGTTAATCAGCACGTTGTAATTGGCAGCTTTTGCCGCAGCCAGCGCAGTGAGGGCAGCCACGCCCGCGTCAGACAGGGCATTGGTATTGCCGATCACGGCCACTTCTTTGGCCAGAACCAGTGCTTCATGGGCAAGGCGTAGGGTCTCCAGAGGAGCGTTGATCGCGCCCTGGGTGCATTTTTCGATCTGAAGGTCACGATAGACTATCTCTTCCTCGGTCTTCTTGGGTAGCTTCATGGCGTCCATCATGGCGTAAAAGGCGTCTGTATCGACGTCGATGCAGTGAATGGCGCGTTCTTTGATGCTCTGCCCCAGGGGAGCCAATCTGAGGGCATCGCTTTGTACTTTTTCGTATCCCTTCTTGTCGATGGTGAGGTTTGATACCATGGCAGAAAGAGAGCCACTCATTGCGGCACAGAGAGCAGCCACTGAACCGCCCCCGGGAGCAGGGGCATCGGTGGAAAGCAGGTCACAAAAAGCGGTCACTTTCATGTCGGATAGACTGTCTGTGCGCTTGATTGCATATTCGATCACCTTCTTTTCGATATCGAAGGGAGCCAGTTCTGCCAAACCCATGGATTGGATGGCTGTTTCCATGATCATCTCTTCGGGGATCCCGGTGGATTCATTCATCTTGGCCAGGTAATACTTTCCAGCCTCCAGTAGTGCCGCTTTGGGCAAGAGACCCACCAACTCACTTCCGGTAACCTGGATGCCCATTTCGGTTGCAAGTTCTCGTACTTTATCCAGAACAACATGTGGGGGAGTCACTTTGTAATTGGTGAGGTTTATGCTGATCTGAGCCCGGTCATAGCCATCGATGTACCAACCAACAGCTTTGCAGTGAGTGAACAGACCGGGTACCACTACTTTATTGCCATCCTTGTCCTTGATCAATTTGCCGTTTTCATCCCGTGCGGGTTTCCCGCTCTCGCGGATTGACAGGGCTATATCATGGGCTTTCTTTTTGTCGCGGGTGTTCAGATTGATATTGTATGCGATCAGAAACTCACGAGCGGAAATGGCAGTCGCACCGCTTTTAGCGTTGAAGGCATGGGGACCAAAATCAGGCTTCCAATTTGGATCCTTTGCCTTTTCTGGTAAAGCTTCGTACTCACCGGAGCGTACGGTGGCCAGGTTTTGCCATTCTGGTTTGCTGGCAGCGTGTTCGTAGAGATATACGGGGATGCCCAGTTCGTCACCGACCCGCTTGCCCAGGATGCGGGCATACTGGGCGCATTCTTCCATGCTCATATCGGAGATGGGGATAAAGGGACACACATCGGTAGCACCCATTCTGGGATGAGCGCCGTGATGAGAACGCATATCGATCAGTGCCGATGCAGTCTTGATGGCTTGAAAGGCAGCTTCCACCACAGCTTCTGGCTCTCCTGCCATGGTAAATACAGTACGGTTTGTATCCGCGCCGGGATCTACATCCAGCAGCACTACATTCTTCACGCTTTTAATGGACGCAGCGATGGCATCGAGTACGCTTTTATCTTTACCTTCGCTAAAATTTGGTACGCATTCCATGAGTTTCATAGCTATAACCTCGTTTATATCATTAATCAGTTTGTATCAGCCAGTTTGTGGATCTTCACTTTCACGATCTTTTTATCGGTGGCTTGCAAGACCTGAATGCGATAGGGTTCGATGTTGATGAACTGCCCTTGATGCGGGATTCGTTCCAATTTATCCAGGATCAGCCCGGCGATGGTTTCATAATCGCCCTCGGGGAGGAGGATATCATGATCATCTGCTAGGCGGTCTATCTCCACATCAGCCGTGGCAATCCAGGTGTTGGGGCTGATCTGCTCCACATCTTTCTCTTCATCCACGTCGTATTCATCTTCGATATCGCCCACAATCTCTTCCAGGATGTCTTCCATGGTAACCATACCGGCGGTTCCACCGTATGAATCCACGATGATGGCCATGGAGCGGCGGTGGCTCTGCATTTCTTTTAGCAGAACATCCAGATCCGTATTCTCCGGGGCATAGTAGGGTTCGTGCAGGATCTGTGAGGCCGGCATATCCTCTTTGATCTCTTTCTTCAGAATATCGTAGATGATCAGGATACCCACAATGTCATCGATACTATTGCGATACACAGGATACCGGGTAAAGCCCTCTTCCTTGGCAATTTCTATCACTTCCCGGATCGTTGCTGTATCTGGTATGGCAACAATGTCCGTGCGGGGGACCATTACATTGCGCGCTTCCAATTCCTTGAAATCAAGCGCGTCTTCGATCATTTCCATCTGCGGGGCACTGATTACGTCATCATCGTTGGCTTGAGAAAAGAGGAAGGTAATGTCATCCTTAGTAAGATAATCGTACTGTTGACTATCTTCCATTTTCAACATCTTGCGCAGACCTTTATTGATGTAGGTCACCACTGCCACAAAGGGACGAAAGAGGAAGTAAAAGAAACGCAGCATGGGATAAAGCCGGGGTACAATGCTGTCAGCATGATCACGAAACAGAGCTTTGGGGACTATCTCACCAAAGATCAGCACCACTACGCCTATAACCAGGGAAGTAAGGCGTGGATCGAAGGCGAAGCTACCAAGCTGGGTAACGATCAAGGTGGAAAGGGATGCCAGAATGGCGTTGGCGATATTATTCCCGATAAGCGTGGTGCCCAGAAACTTGTCGGGATGACGAATAAACTTCAACAGCGAGGTGCGGCTGCGGTCGCGCTTCGCAGCGTGTTCCAGTGCGATTTGATCGATCGATATCAAGCCGGTCTCCATGCCTGAAAACACAAAAGACAGTAGCAGGAAGAAAAGCAAAATCAAAACGATCAATACTACTTGTAGGAAAGCCATTTACTCATTAACCTTTTCATTTCTGTGCGCTATTCTGAGCGATTGCACAAAATCATCGATGTTTCCCGCCAAAAAACCGTCAAGGTTATAGCTTGTCAAGTTTATTCTGTGGTCGGTAACCCTGCTTTGAGGGAAATTGTAGGTTCTGATCTTGGCCGAACGGTCTCCGGTGGATACCTGAGCCTTGCGGGATGAGGCAATTTGTTGTTCCTGTTTGCTGATCTCAAGATCAAGGAGTTTGCTCCGCAACACCTTCATAGCTTTGGCTTTGTTCTTAATTTGGGATTTTTCATCCTGGCAAGTGATCACCAATCCCGTGGGGATGTGGGTGATACGCACGGCAGAATCAGTGGTGTTGACGCTCTGGCCGCCATTACCGCTACTGCGATACACGTCCACGCGCAGATCATTGTCACTGATCTCGATGTCCACTTCTTCTGCTTCTGGCAATACCGCCACCGTGACTGCCGAAGTATGAATCCGTCCACCTGATTCTGTTACCGGGATGCGCTGCACGCGGTGAACACCGCTTTCAAAACGCATCAGTCCATAGGCGTTTTCTCCGTTTAGCTGCATCACTACTTCTTTATATCCGCCCAGACCGGTCTCAGAACTATCGATCAGTTGTTTCTTCCAGCCCTTCTGCTCAGCGTAATAACTGTACATTCGATATAGATCAGCCACAAACAGAGCTGCTTCTTCTCCGCCGGTGCCAGCTCTGATCTCGATGATGGCGTTCTTTTCGTCGTTGGGATCGCCGGGTATCAAGAGTTCGCGCAATTCCTGTTCTGCAGCATCCAGCTTCTCGCTTAGAGTGCCGATCTCTTCCTTGGCCATCTGGATCAGTTCATGATCGCTTTCGCTTTCCAGGATGTGCCTGGCTTCCATCAGTTCGTTATCTATGCTTTGATAGCGTTGCCAGCAATCGGTAATGGCTGTGAGTTCTTTGTAGCGCCGCATCAGATCGCGGTATTTGCGCGCATCGCTCATCAGGGAAGCGTCGGATACCTGTCCCTGCAGTTGTTCGTGTTCTTCCGCCAGGGCTTGGAGTTTCGATACAGGAAGCATGTCTAGTCTTCCAAAAGAGTAACGTTATGGGTGCTGTAATCCATTTCCAGTGCAGCTTTCATCGCCACCAGGGCAGTCTCCACCATCTCATCATCTGGCGGCTGAGTGGTGATGCGTTGCAGAGCCATCCCGGGAACCGTCATCAATTTTACCAGAGGATGATCCAGATTTCGCCCGGAAAACTTCAGTACTTCATAACTGAGTCCGGATACGAGGGGGATCAGCAACAGATGGTAAGCCAGGCGATAATACACTGGGATGGGGCCATGTACAAACCACGCAGAGACCAGAGTGTCGGTGATGGAAAAGGTAAGGATGCCCACCAGCAGCACGAAAAACATAAAGCTTGTCCCGCAGCGAGGATGGATGGTGGTATAGGATTGGATCGATGCTACCTGAAGAGCCGCATCGTGCTCGTAGGCATTCACGTTTTTATGCTCCGCGCCATGATAGCGAAAGAGGCGCTTCACATCCTTCATCAGCGAGATGATCCATACATAGAGTACGAAGAAAATGATGCGTATACTGCCGGCAAAGAGGTTAAAGTAGAAATCCTGCTTGGAGAGGTTCATCCAGTCCGCTAGCATGTAAGGCAGTAATCCAAATAGCAAAAAGGCCAATCCAAAGGCGATGATATAGCTGATCCCCTCTTCCAGTTTGGCGCGGGTTTTGGAGACTTCTTTGTGCTCCTTACCTGAGGCGACTTCTTCCGCCTTCAGATCCAGTTCGTAGCGATCTGCTGAAAAAGTAAGGGTCGAAAACCCTATCTTCATCATCTCTATGAGCGACACGAAACCCCTGATGATCGGTTTGCCATACAGCTTTACGCTCTGGGTAACGCTGATAAACGGGGTTATCTTCAGCTCTATTTCACCATTTTTTCGACGGATAGCCGTAGCCAATTGTTTGGGTCCGCGCATCATCACGCCTTCGATAACGGCTTGCCCGCCAACACTGATTTCCTGTTTCATGCTACTTCCTTTACAATAAAGAAAAACGCCACTCTCCCGTTCCAAAATGTGGGGCAGACTGGCGTAAATTGAATTCCGGGTATCTATTGCTCGTTTGTGCGATTATACTTCTTGTTGAACTTTTCGACACGACCGGCGGTGTCCATAATCTTCTGCTTGCCAGTGTAGAACGGATGGCAAACGTTGCAGATATCGACCTGCATGCTACCTTTGGTGCTGCGGGTTTCAAAGGTGTTTCCGCAAGCGCAGGTAACAGTGGCAACTTCGTATTTAGGATGAATTCCCTGTTTCATTTATCTTGCTCCTTGTATAAATTCCTATGATTTGAGACAAGGTTTTCGCAGGCCATGTTTATGTCAAGTGAAGAGTTTCAACTTGCATTCACTCTTTTACAAAGACAGCCTGATTTACCCATAGCCTTACCTTTTGCATCCCATTTGTACGGTTCTCGAAGTGAAGGGAAAACACGCCTCTTCGCCCCCTTGACAGTGTTTATCTCTTCCCTGTCTGGCTCATATCAAGCCTTAACAATCAACGCTTGATATGGGCTAAAATAATGCTAGATCAGTGGCCTGAAAGGGGAAAGCTGGATGCTACATAACCGTATAAGATTGGATCTATCGTGCTGTATATGATGACTACAGTGGGAACCTGGTTCTGGATTATGGCGAATCCTTTACTCAGCCCAAAAAAGCAGAAAGTATACCTTCAAAAGCAGCTACATCATCTGCGCAGCTGATCGTTACGCGGAGGTGGTCTTTCAGGAGGGGATGAGCGCCGACATCCCGAAGCGCTATCTCATGATCCTGCAAGTACTGGGAAAAGTCGGCAGTCCTGGGTCCGAGACTGAAGGTGAGGAAGTTTGTAGCCGAGGGGTACACTGTGACGCTCGGTAGGGCCTTCATTCTGAGGTACAATGTTTGCTTTAGCTCTACGATATCTCTCACCTGCTTTTGAAAGAGCTTGTAGTGGCGGAGTATGCTCAGAGTAAAAGCTTGAACCAGTATGCTTTGATGAAAAGTAGTGAAGACCTTGCGCAGTTCATGAATGTTTTGCTCATCAGATATGGCATATCCAAAGCGCAATCCAGCTCCAGAGAACGCTTTGGAAAAGCTGCGAACGAGGATGAGATTGGGGTATTTGGCAATCTCATCGGCAAAAGTGTGGCCAGAAAACTCGTAGTAAGTTTCGTCGATCAATACCAGTTTATCGGGTAATGCTTCTATCACTCTGCGCAATTGATCTTTGGGGAAGAGATTGCCGGTGGGGTTATTCGGATTACAGAGAATGGCCAGGCGGCAATTGGGATCGCTGGCTTTTTGGATGTATGCTTCAGCATCGAAGGAGAAATCTGGTAAAAGGTCTTGAAACCTAATCTTCAACCCCACAGCCAGAGCGAAGGTCTTGTAATCAAAGTAAGACGGCGCCAGGGACAGGGCAAAGCTCTGTTCGCCCTCTCTTACAGCCAGAAATATGTGATAGAGGATATCGTCCGCACCATTAGCCCGGATGATGTTTTCCTGTTGTAACCCAAATCCGACATAATCGGCCAAGGCAGTGTCCAGATCAGCGCTTACCTGTGAGAGATAGCGGTTTAGGCGAACCCCGGACATCAGTTTGTGAAAGTCTTCCCTGATTGCTTGATAGGGATCGAGACAGCTCTCATTCAGGCACATCATGCGCTCTTTCACCGGGACATTCACCACAGATGCCTTCAATCCGGACAGATCAGTGCGGAAAAGATGATTCACCATTTGCCTGGCCTTACTTCTTGCCCTTTTTCTTCCCCAGGATCTGGCTGCGAATCCAGGACCAATTCAATGTGATGTGGATGATAGCAAGGATGAAAAAGCAGAGCCCGGCAAAGCGGTGGAGGTCTGCCATCGTCTCAGAATACTGCAGGGCTGTGGGCAAAGTGTATAGTGCTATCCCGATCGCGGTGAGCAATGCGGCCAGAAACAGCAGGATGTTTACCAGTTTTAGATATTTCATGAATACTCCAAAAGCATCTTAGTAAAGACAAGCTAGCCGGAGGGGCAACAAAGCCAAGCAAAAAAAAACCACCCCGGTCCGGGGTGGCAATAGAATCTATTTATTCTTCTTATGACGATTCTTCCGTAGGCGTTTTTTCCGCTTATGTGTGGCAATTTTGTGGCGTTTTTTCTTCTTTCCGCAAGGCATAATTCGCCGTCCTTATTTCTTTATCTTGAGGTCAACTACGTTATTCTTAAACTCACGGGAAAACTTGAATGTGGGAACTGTACGTTCCGGTACAGGAACTTTCTCATCAGTTTTGGGATTACGGCCAACGCGGGGTTTACGAGTTTTCAGGCGGAAGGTGCCAAAGCCACGGATTTCTATGTGGTTACCTTCAGCCAGGATGTCCTTGATGCCCTGGAACAGGGAATCAACTACTACTGCGACGTCTTTGCGGATAATCCCGGTATTTTCTGAGATTACCTTTACAAGATCAGCTTTTGTCATGTTTAACTCCTTAAACTTTGTCTGTATTTTAATCTGTAAGTATCAGCGATCAGCCAATAAGATACTCAAAATCCGAGCCTTAGCTTTTGTGTCAAGAGAAAAAATGCCGGAAACTGAGTTTGGGATGCAGCGCCAGGTTCCAAACGTCCCTTATGTAAAGCTCTGGAAGCATTTATGCCATCAATAGACCGGATTCGAAATAACCAGCAAAACACTACGAAACTTCCTGATGCGTGTCTTGAATATATCTATCAACAAAGGCAATGCGATCCGCACCACTGCTTGCAGGCAGGCGCGTATGATGTCTAGCATCCCTGCTGGGCAAGCTCCCCCGATCTCCGTGGAAAAGGGAGTATACCCACTCAGTCTCGAAGAGATCAAACAACCACCGCAAATATAAACTGCCGGTCAGGAATGAAGCCTTAGTATAGGACGTTATACAACACACGTCCCAGGAGCAGGATCAGCGCCAGGATGAAGACCTGTTTGATAAGCTTGTTTCCCCGTAAGACTACCATTCTGGAACCCAGCAGGTTGCCGGCTATGCCACACAGCGCTGCGGGTATCGCTATCGGGTAATAGATTTTCCCCGCGACGGCAAAGGTGATCACAGCAGCTATGTTTGAAGCAAGATTGACGACTTTGGTATTGCCGTTTGCCCTGATGAACTGGTAGTGTAGCAAGGATGAGTAGATGAGGATGAGGAAGGTGCCTGTGCCGGGGCCAAAGAAACCATCATAAAATCCCACAATCAACCCTGCCAATCCCCCTAAAAGAAGTCTGTAGCCCAGTCTTAGCAGGTGTGCCCTATCGCTAAAACCGAGATTCTTGCTAAACAAAGTAAGTACAGTGATCAGCGGGATGAGGATGATCAACAGATAGTTCAGGAAGGATGCGGAAACCACTAGAGCAGTTCTAGCCCCCAGATATGAACCGATCAAGGCCAGGACTGCGCTGAGTAGAGCCACCGGTACGTCGATCATCCCGGCGCGGAAATATCTGGCGGTAGAGAAGATGGTGCCGGAGCATGATGAAAACTTATTCGTTCCCAGTGCGATGTGGGGAGGAATGCCCACACTCCAGTAAGCCGGCAATGAGATCAGTCCACCGCCGCCGGCGATGGCATCGATAAAACCGGCTAGAAAGATGAAGGGTAATACGATAGCATAGTCCAAAGGACTGAGGATGATGTTCATTACAATTCCGCCTTAAACTCCAGTTTCAGATTGTGACTGCTTTTATCCTCTGGATACTTCGAAAAGCGATACTCCAGGCTGAAGCTGCTGTAGCTGTTAATCCGATAGATGCCCAATAGCTGCGCGTCGCTGACAAATCCTTCGCGTTTCTGAGGTAAGAAAGCCAGGAATGATGACCCTTCACGAAAGTTGTAGCCCAGGGAGAAGCGTCCGGAAACACGGTATTTCTGTTTGAAGATACTACGCCATGCGGGGGCTAAGCTAAGACTATGGATGCGGTAGTTTTGCGCTGCATCGCTTTGCTTTTCTCCGGTGTCTGAGATGTAGGCAAGCTCCAGATTTGCTGTGTTGGAAGCGGAAAAGTTCTTTTCGGTGGAACTCTTTACATGCCAGAGGCGGGTAAGTGAATCATAACGGCTTTCCTTCAGCTGTTCACTTATAATCTCGAAGCGGTTGTTCAATCCCCAATACCCTTTTAGATCTAGCTTTAGTGCATTGATACTCGTGTTGGAGCGCTCCGCGCTCTGATAGCGGCGATCCAGATCCCGGCCTTGCTCGGTACTAAGGTTTGCTATTATGCGGCCTTTATAGAGATCCAGCCAGAGGTTTTGCAGGTAACTTTGGCGGCCGTATATGGTATGATCATTGTCAAAGCTGTATTCGGGCAGAAACAACCAGGTACCTGCCTGAGGGCTTGCATCCCTCTGTTCGGTACCGTTCAGACTGATGTCACTGTGCACTTTTTGCCAGATGGGAGCTTTCAGATAGAGCCCGGGTTTCAGATAAATGCTGGCCAGCGCTGTGATCTCTGTGGAGAGGACGCCATCCTGGGAAGTGATGTACTCATAGTCATAATCACCAGTATCCACCATTACTCCGGTACTGTCGTAGTAACCCAGGCCCTGCCCGACATAGATGAGATCCCGGATCTTTGGGAAGAACTCTGTCTGATTCAATTCATAGTTATTGATCAAACTAAGAGAGCCCCGCAGGAAGTTGTGCGAAGCCCGCAGTCTCAGTAAATCATAAGAGCTTTCAGGATTGTCTATGGATTGGGGATTCTGTAGTACGCGATGGCTGCATTCCAGATCCAGGCTGTGTTTATCCCAGGCTCCGCTGTGGCGTATGCTATATGTATCAGAGCTGTTTGCCTTTTTCCATTTGGTGATCCGAAAATCCGAATTGTCGCGTGAAAAGCTGATCTGAGTATTCTGCTTTTCGCTCTGGTATGCCAAAGCAGGCTGCATGCGGTAGTATCTGGTATCGGGATTGTCTGGTGCTTCGTTGATCATGCTGTTCATCAGACCAGACATGCTCAATTCCAGCGGCAGGTAGCGCCAGCGTAGTTCCGCATTGTGATAGTGCAGGGTTCCTGCCATCTCTCCGCTTTGCTCTGAAATGGTGCTTTGCCAACGAGTGGAAGGAAGCACACTCCAAGCATCGCTTTCTGATGTGAAACGAAGAGCTTTCTGTATGTACAGGCCATCCAGGTCGCGCCAACGCAGGAGGAGATTGGGGCGCCAGAATTGCCCCCGAAGGTTCATGCTAAGATCGATTGTGGATTGCGCCAGAGAATCTGCCGTTACCAGAGTGGAAAAATCGTGCTCCGGATTACCCCTTGAGCTGAACCTGTATGTATCCGGTAATCTGTGTTCTGCCAAGATACCCAGTTCAAACGGGCTCTCCGGCTCCAGATATTTTAGATAAGCTGAAGCGATGCCACCGGCGTTATCGTTGTCGTCCAGATCAGACAAGCTGTTGCGATCATTATTGCTGTACAGGGCATCGATACCGCTTTGCCATCCTCCGGATTGCCATGCCAGACTAATATCCATGTTGCTACGCTTTACTGGAGGGCTAAGCCTTTTCGCAATGATATGCGTGCCGTTTCCCATGCCTACCCACCGGAATCGATCGACCGAAAACTCAGTGTAATCACCCATTCCGGACCCTACATAACTGAAGATCAAGTTATAGATAGCGCTGCTATCGCCCCAGGCATATTCATAATAGGTGACGCCTTCAGGGCTGATCAAGCGGACGTAGGATCCGCTGCCGGGGTCTGTTTCCAGGATCCCGGAGCTGTACACATCATTATCTCCGGCCGCGTTGAGGCTGTCCAGATCGCTTTCATCAAATTCAAAGAGCAGGGGCTTATTCTTGGCATCAAGTTGATGGATCAGATGGGCGGATACTTTAAAATGCTCTCCCAAGTTTACTTTAGTCCCTGCGAAGTATGTGGATTGACTGTAGTTTTCCTCCGAGTACTGGAAATACACATGCACTATGTTTGCAGAGGCTACCATGCGGCGGAACATGATGGAGCCCTCAGCATAATCGATATAGTAATCCGTACCTCGCTCCAAGCGCTCGCCGTCCAGATAAACTTCTTCGCTGCCGGCTACCACGATGAAGCTGCGTTGGTAGGAATTGGCAGATAGATAGTATGGCCCCTGTTTGCCATCAATAATGCCAATGGTCTGATTGGCTCGTTTTCCACTGCCGGCGCTGTATGCTGCCAGGGCTTCATGATCTCCTTTGTAGGAAGCTGAGATACCTTCAATCTTAGTCTGGTACCCCAAGTATTTACTATCTTCCAGGCTGAGATCCAGATCTCCCATGCCAATTTGCCAACGGGGTGAATATACCCTGATAAATACACGGTCCAGACTGGAGAGTTCCTTGGAATCTCCCTCCGGACTCAATTTGCTCTGGCTGTCAGAGAGCCGCGCTTCGATCTGTACATCCTTGCTCAGTTCTCCACCCAGATTCACATATAACGACTGTAGAAGATCGGTTTCCCCGCTCTCCGAAAAACTGAGCGCGAAGGTCTTGCTTCCTGTGATCTGAAGGCGAGAACTCCCGGTAAAAATGTTTTCCCTGGGGCTCACCACCTTGCTGCTATCGCTAAACACGAAGCTTTCGTAGGTAAACACCGGCTTCGTGATCTCGGGTGGGATGATCAGGTAACTGATGCTGATTATCCCTGTTTCGGGAAGGTGTTTCAGATGCAGGTAGCCTGACTTGTAATCAATTGTATAGTCACGATTGGGGAGCAAACTCAAGCTGTCAGTTCGAACACTTTCACTGCGGTTGATGATACCGGAGTGGATCAGCTTGTAGTCATGCTGGCGGCTGTTTAGGAGGATCGTTTCATCTATCACATACCCGCTGGATTCAGCCCCTAATGCCATGGGGAATAGCAACAGGACCAGCCAGACAAGCATCGGCATTACAACGAATGGATTACGTATGTAACTACTCCCCAGATTACGAAATCGACATCTTCATCGATGGGAATGGGGTCAAACTCCTCATTTTCGGGGATCAGAAAGTAGTGTCCCTGCACAATCTTCAATCGCTTCAGGGTAAACTCTCCATCCACGATGGCCACTATAATGTTATTGGAAGTGGCCTCCAGTGCCCTGTCCACGATTAACAGATCCCCCGGGATTATCCCGGCATTCTTCATCGAATAGCCGTCCGCCCGCATAAAAAAGGTGGCAGACGGATGACGGACAAGGTGCTCATTCAGATCCAGTAAACCCTCAATGTAATCCTGTGCGGGGGAGGGGAATCCGGCGGGAACATTTGTCCCCAACAAAGGGCGCGCAAGCTTCTGAACCTCGTTGAAACGATAGATCGCCTTGATCGAACCGTCAGACTTTATTTTCTTGTAATCCATACTTGGTAAAAAACAGGCGGACAGTGTTACTGCCCGCCAGTCTATAACGTCAAATCTATTTGGGGAGGCTCTTCAGGATGCCCTGAACCTGAGCGCCGTAAGTACTGTCGTTTTGGATGCGTTCCAAATCGGCACGGGCAGATGGATAATTCTTCTGCTGCAGATATGCTACACCGCGCAACATCCGGGCAGCGGCGTTATTTGCCTGAGAGCTCAGCACCATCGTGCTATAGGTGATTACCTTACCCCAGTTTTTGGCTCCATTGTAATGACTGGCCAGGATGAGGGCAGTATTGGGATCACGATCGATGTTAACGGATTTCTCCAGATACTCAGCCATCTTGGCAGAATTTCCCAATTGCTGGTAGTTTTGGCCGATCTGCTTGTAAACAAGGGACAAGGTTTGCTCGTCAGGATTGGTGGCGGCGAGCTTTTCCAGATAGGTATTTGCTTTGCTCCACTGATTGCTGGAACGGTAGAAGTTACCCAAGCGGGCATACATATCGGCGTCTTCGCGAAGGGCCAGAGCTTTCATATAGGCAGCTTCTGCCGCAGTGAAGTTACGCTTTTCGTTGTAGCTCTCTGCCAGCATCAGATAGGCGGCGTCGCTATTTGCCACTTCTGCGTAATCGCTCAAGACTTCAAAAGCGCGTACATCATCCTTCAGATTGTCGCTTAGTACGTGGAATTTGGCATTGAGGATACCTTCATTATTAGGATCTCTCTTGAGGATTTCGTCGTAGTATTCCACGGTTTTTTCATACAAACCAGCTTTCTGCGTTACGATGGCCATATTGTTGTAGGTACTCAAGATGTCACGATCCAAATCTTCCTGTGTGATAACGACGGGAGTGTGGTTTTTGTATATATCCAGAGCGCTTTGATAACTCGTTAAGGCATCATCATAGAGGGTTATGTCCATGTGATCGTA
This sequence comes from Candidatus Cloacimonadota bacterium, assembly GCA_023392795.1. Lineage (GTDB taxonomy): Bacteria > Cloacimonadota > Cloacimonadia > Cloacimonadales > Cloacimonadaceae > UBA5456. The sequence goes on along the minus strand of JAEWNJ010000089.1, from coordinate 18,817 downwards.
TGCCAGATCGGCATGACTCTTGGCGATGTTCATCTTCATGATTTCCATGTTGTAAGCCACAGAATCTGCTTCAGTGGCTGTGGGGGCAGCTTCGTTGAAAAGATCCCAGGCGTTTTGGAAAGCTACGATGGCAGCGTCATACATCTTATCCTGATACATGTCCGCTCCCTCAGTGGCAGCTTCACGGGCCAGGGCTAAAGGGTTACGTACGGGTTCAATCACCTGTTCTTCGACAACCTGCTTGTTTGAGGAGCAGGCGCTAAGGGCTACGAGAACCAGTAGAGCTACGAGGGCAAAATATCTTCCTTTCAGCATTAAATCCTCCAGATTTTATTCTGTTCACACGCTGTATGGGGCTGCTAATTTGTCAACTGAAAAAAGGGATAGATGCCACATCGCTAAGGAATTGCTATTGATAAGTGTAAAAATAACTACATCCACTATATACATGATATACATATAGTTGCCAGCTATCTGTGTCCACTGTACAGCTAACGAAATGCAAAAAAGACCTAGAAATGGTGATTTTTTGGTTGACAGAATATCTAAGCCCGCGTTTTAATAGAAACCGAATATCTCGAACGCTTATCGAAACTACAACAGGAGGTAAAATGAGCAGAGATGAATTAGTAAAAAAGATCGCGTCCGACACCGGCATTACCCAAAAGGCTGCTGGTCTGGCTCTCGCTGCCGTACTTGAAGGCATCACCATGACCCTCAAGAAAGGCGGAAAGGTTTCCTTGGTTGGTTTTGGCTCCTTCAGCGTTGCACACCGCAAGGCTCGTAAAGGCATCAATCCCAAAACCAAAGCTCCTTTGAAAATTCCGGCACGTAAAGTTCCTGTTTTCAAAGCTGGCAAAAAACTCAAAGACGCTGTCAAAAAATAAGCTAATTATTTGTTTTGACATCCTGATTAGGCAGAGCTTCGGCTCTGCCTTTTCGATTGATGGGACATAGGCGGGCATTGCTGGCTTTCTGGCCTCTTGCCACCTTCCCGGATTCCTCTCACGTGGGATGCAGGAGGGTTGCAAGAGTGTTGCAAAAGCACGGGAACCCAGGAATAGACTCGAAACAAGAACTCCCCCGGGATTGACTTCATGCACTTATTCAGGATGTACAGCGAGTTCTTACTGCATTACCCGGATTCAATGAATGACCTTCGATACCGGCAATAGATATATCATTGCCAGCTTCTTTTCCAGCAAGTCCAGCCCCGAGTTCTTCAATTCTTCCAGAGCGAACAGGATATCTTCTTCATCAGCTTCGCCCATGATCACGTTGCCGTATCCGGTTCGCATCGCCGCGCTATCCTGAAAACTAACAAAAAGCGGAATATCATAGAGCATCTTTTGTCCCAGGCTTTCTCCGGAGAGCACGATGGTTTCTGAGATTCCTGCCTCTGCCAGGGCCAGGATCACGTCGTCGAGATATTTATCGTTATAGAGGTGAAAAATCATGTACATTTGTCGCTCCTTAGTCCTTCACTTTGAGTTCATTGGCACGTTTCAGGCCATACTTTACCAGCACTGGACCCACCAGCATGATCAAAAAGGTGGTTGCTGTCATCACGCTGATAATCTGATTGGCTTGATAATCCAGCCCCAGATCGCCAAGCACCTTTGCTGCCCCCAGAGTAAGTCCAATGGCCACCCCTGCCTGAGAAAGCAGGGTAAATCCCAGGTTTTTAGTCACTTTATCCGAGGCTTTGGCCAGCTTCCCGCCCCACAGTGCCCCGTAGTATTTCCCCAGAGTTCGGAAAGCGATATAGAATATGATCAGCCAGGCATAACTTTTGATCATTCCAAAATCCAGCTTTGTGCCGATCATTACGAAGAAAAGCAGATACACCGGAGGTGACCACTGAGTGAGAGCGTTTGTAAACTTTCTGGTAATAATGCCATTGGTATTGGTCATCACTATAGCCGCGCTCATGCACAGCAGGATGGGGGAGATGGCAAACAGCTCAGCCAGGGAACACATTAGAAACAGGCTCCCCAATGAGTAAATCAAAAAAAGGGATTGATCGTGCAGATATCTGCCTATCCGTACCAAGAGATAACCAAAGGAAGCTCCGAGGCCAAGTTCCAGTGTGATATCCCACAATGAATGCAGAATCGCAGCTCCCACGCTGATGTTCTGCGATCCCAGCATGATACCCGCCAATGGCACAGCCAGGGAATACAAGATCAAGGCAAAGATATCGTCCAGGCCCATCACCGCAAATAGCGTGGATGTAAGCTCTCCCTTGGCCTGGTATTGTCTGATCACATCCACTGTTCCGGCAGGAGCCGTAGCACATGCCAGAGCGCCATAGATGATTCCCATGGGGATGCTTTTTAACACGATGGCAGTGGCCACACCAGTCACCAAAAAGGCGATTCCGGCCTCCATAATCACGATGATCACTATCTTGCGTCCCATCTTCCGCAATTCGCGGAAACGTAACTCACTACCGATGTTGAAGCCGATCAGGGCCAGGGTAAGGATATTGATGAAGCCAAGCTGAGCTAGTTCTATCTTGCTTACATAATGCAGGATCGAAGGCCCGAACAAAGCTCCGGTGATGATGTAACCGATGATGATAGGAACCTTGATGTAAGAAGCCCCTCTCCCGGTCAGGATGGAAAAGAGCATGGCAACGCCAAAGAACGAAAGGATATGCGTGCTATTCAAAACTGCTGATCAACGTGTCACTTTCAGGAGATTGTACATAGCCGTGGAATCTGCGGCCTGCATCAGCTCTTCGATAAAATCAGGATTTCTGAGGCGCAACATCAAGCGGGAGAGCAGCCGAATATATTCCTTATCCTGGGTGTCCGAAGCCACGATCATAAAGACGATTTTCACCTTTTCCTTATCGTCGCTGCCATAATCCATGCCATCCTTGATTCTGGCGAAGGCCACTACGAAATCATCGACTCCAGAGCAGCGACCATGGGGAATGGCTATCGAGTGTCCTATCGCGGTATTGGCTTTGTTTTCGCGTTCCAGGACAGCTTTCCGCACTGCGACAGGATCCTTGATGGCGGGATCTTGCAGAAGCATCGTAAGCATGAGTTCCAGCAGTTCTTGCTTGGTGCAGGGAACCAAATCCAATACTCTATCGAGACTTAGATAGCTTGATAACTCTAAAGCTTGAATCATAATGTGTTAGCATCCTCTTCCGTATATTTAGGTCCGCATACTCCCGGCACCGGCATCTGTCAACCTCTTTTATGGTTAACAAAGACCTATCTGCTCGCAGGTCAGATGGTTACATTTGGTGTTAGGAACTTTGAGCTCAGCTCAAATCAATTCATAGAAGAATGCTTTCACCGGGATGCCTACTCCGCAAACTGTGGTTACTTTGGCATCAATCTCTTTCCCGCCCATGTATTGGTAGAAATCGCAGGAGGGATTCTCCCTCGCCACCCAGAGTACCATACTGCGATATCCCGAAGCGCGCATATTTGCCTTGAAGGCATTGAACAGCGCTTTGCCGATACCTTTCCCATGGTAATCTGCCAGCAGATACATCGCGCCCAATTCGCATTCACAGGCATTCGCAGCATTGGTTTCGCACCCTTCACTGGGGTGATTCTTGCCACCGGCGGCAAATCCGATAACCTCGTCACCCATCCTTACTACCAGGAGACAGCCTTCAGCACTTATCACTTTTTCCCAGTGGGTAACAAATGATTCCAGTTTCAAATGGTCCAGGATGCTATCGGGCATGATCCCAGGGTAGGTCTCACGCCAGCTCTGCAAGTTTACTACGGCAATCCCTGTTGCATCAGCCATTACGGCATGTTCAATCCGGTAATCCATTTCTATCTCCTTTATCTCGTTTGGTGTGGTGGATTTCATTTGAACTTTCGTATCTTAATGCTTAGCTCTATGGTAAATGGTCAAATGGCCTTCAATGGAGGGATGTTTTCCTCCACCTCCGCAGTCAACCCTCTTAGCCGTTTCATCCACAGCCAGAAGAGGATGCCCACCAGCGCCAAGAGGCCGCCGCTGACGATAAGTATCAATTCCACCGAAACCACATCTGCCAGAGGCCCAAAGAATATTATCCCAACGGGCATGGCACTGGCTGAGATGATCTGGATCATAGAAAACACTCTTCCCATCATCGCGGGTTCTACAACTTCCTGAATCAAAACCGTTTCCGCTGTGATGATGATGGGCATGAAGATGCCGGCAATACCCATGAATGCAAGATACAAGATCATATTCCCAGCCAGCCCCAGCAAGCTAAAGGTGATTCCAAAGGCAAAGATGCAAATGGCTATGGTTCTGATCTTATCCTTGAATTCGCCCTTTAGGGACACGAAGATTCCGCCGAGTAGCGAGCCGAAAGTCCATAACAATTCATTGGCTGTGAGCCCCCAAACGCCCCCTGCGAAACTGCGATCGACCATTAGCGGAGTCAACACAGCGGCGGGTGTAAATAACAAGAATGAAAACGCATAGCAGATAAGGATTCCTTTGAGGATTGGCTTGCTAAATGTGTAATCAAATCCAAGGCGAAACTCGCGAAACACGGATGTGATTTCCTCGGTACGGGGTATCCGCTCCACTTTGATAAAACTGAAAACGAGAATGGCCAGAGCAGCAGTGAACACATCAATCATAAATGCCCAGGCAATATCAAATGAACCCAGTACAATACCTCCCACAGCCGGAGAGATCAAAGCCAAGATCGAGCCCAAGGTCTGATTTACGCCTTGTACTCTGGTAAGCCCATCCGATGGGACTAATTGGGGATAAATGGCATTCACCGCCGGACCTTGCACTCCAGCTGCCAGAGAACGCACTGAGGAAACTACCAGCAGCAATTCCAGATTCTGAAATCCTGCCCAGTAGAGGATCGCTAATATCAAGGTTGCCAATGCAATGAAGCCATCGGAGAGCATGATCAGGTGTTTGCGATTGTAACGGTCTGCCCACACTCCGCCCCATAGCGATACTATCACCTGGGGTACCAGCATCGTGAGAGTGGCCAGCATCAGCCAGGTTCCCGATGAGGTCTGCAGAGTGATATGCCAGATGATGGCAAAAGATACCACAGATGATCCAAATAGAGATAGATTCTGGCTGAGTAAAAAGAGCAATACTCTCCGGGTAAATAGCTTAGGCTTTTCAATGAGAACGCTATCGTTCATGATCTCCTTCCTCTGAGGTCTGTCAAGTAAGGTAAACATTTTTGTGGCACGAACTAAGTCAAGCGCTTTTTCAATAAACAGTAACACCCTTTCCTATTTTGGTAGATCACGTAATCCACAATTCGTGTATGATTGATCGGTTGAATCTGACAGAAAGTAAGAATACCCGTCTTCGTAGGCCACGCCATAAATAGTTCTTGACGTCATGAGCGCGTGAGAGATATTGCACGCATCTCTACTATAAGGAAAGCCCAATGCCACTCAACCACAGTACCCGCTTTGACGATAACATTATTGGCGAGTTCAAGAGAGCTAGAAGCCTCATGAAAGGCATGCCGGGGAAACTGCCATTCTTCGTAAATGCCTTGATCAACCAAAAAGCTGCCGCAATTCGTAGACGCCGCCACGCCAGTTCAGGTCTGGATGTCCCTCCTCTGCTAATCATCAGCATCACCAGACGTTGCATGTTAAACTGTGCGGGATGCTATTCGAAGCTGATCCATAAATCCCCTGAGGCGGAACTCAGCGTGGATCAATTTGCCAAAATCCTGGCAGAAGCAGCGGATCTGGGCATTTCCATCATCATGCTGGCAGGGGGAGAGCCCCTTTTACGCCGTGAGATACTGGATCTGGCCAGTACTTACAAAAAGATCATCTTTCCGATCTTTAGTAACGGTCTGGCCTTGACCCCGGAGTATCTTGACTTCTTTGCCACCCGGCCGAACCTGATCCCGGTCATCAGCCTGGAAGGCGAAGAGGTGCAAACAGATGAGCGGCGCGGTCAGGGCGTCTTTGCCAACTATGCTCAAAATTGCGTTGAGATGAACCAGAAACAGATATTTTGGGGAAATTCCATTACTCTTACTACTCAGAACTACGATGCCGTCCTTAGCGAAGCCTTTGCCCGTCGCCGGATCGAGCAGGGCGCAAAGCTCTTTTTTTATGTGGAGTACGTACCGGTGGCGGAAGGCAGCGCTCACCTGGTTCTCAGCGATAAACAGAAAGCAGAGCTTACTCCAAGGATCGAAGCCTTATGCCGGGCACTGCCAGGTATGTTTATCGCCTTCCCTGGAGATGAAGACCAATACGACGGATGCCTCGCCGCGGGGAGGGGCTTTCTGCATATCAATCCCTCTGGCAAGGTTGAGCCGTGTCCTTTTGCCCCCTTTTCCGATACTGATCTGCGTTTCGAAAGCCTGCGTGACGCTCTGCAATCCAAGTTTCTCCGACTGCTCAGAGACAACCATAAACTGCTCAAAGAAGGCGAAGGCGGCTGCGCACTCTGGTCGAACCGGGACTGGGTGAGGAAGATCCTCGGCTGATCAATCCTGACGAGAGCGCTGAGTGCATTCAGCGCAGTAATGCCAGTTACAATACCGGTGGTATATATCCAGCAGGCCTTGTTGGTAGATTGCTTTGCCCTCAGTCAGTTTGACTTGTTCGGGCTTCATATAGCGGCTCATAAAGCGAGTGATATAGTTTGCCGGTAGGCCGGGGAAGCTTTGGTAGAGGGCGGTCACTCTCTGAGTATCACCAGCCATTTTTTGCTGCCAGAGAGCCAGTACCGGCACCAAAATATTCAGATAGATGTTGCTTTGAATGCTTCTACCCAGAGTAAGGGCGTAGCCATCAAACCCGGTGTTTTCCCGCCAAAGGCTCTGATAAGCCTTGAAATGGGCCTTGGGATCATCCAGATGAGCATCGCAATTGTCGATAAAGTGTTTTAGCAATCCCCCGTCCAGGCATTCCCAGATCAGTTCGCTGATATACAGAACTCGTTTGATGGGATGATTCTGGGGGCGGACGCGGAAGAATTGCCAGTCTATGAGGATCTTACGGCCGTACCAGGGTTGAGCTTCGTAGAGCTTCCACACATGCTTCTGGAGATATTCAGGGATGATCCCGCTTTGTGGGGCAAGCATTCCGGAAGAACACAGATAGATCGCGGCGAGGTCATCCATGTGCATGCCTTGAGCTTTAAACTCCTTGAGCCTGGCCAGGGGCAGGCTTTGGGCCAGTTGCAAGGTGTTTAGCTTGTTCTTGTCGTAGCCGAGTGCTTCAAAGATTCCCTCGTAGAACAATTGGTCAAAGCTACTCATGGTCAGCGCAGAATTGAAGCGGGCGATCTTGGCTTTGAATCGGCGTAAACCTGCTTTGTGTAAGATCAGCGTCAAAGCATCATTATCGATCGCCGACAGTAGATCGCAATATACACTGCGCCGCTGGGGACTTTCGTGATTCTGAATCAGTTTGCTGATATCCTCACTGAGCTTATTCTGTATCTCAAGGATATCGATAAGGCTGCCGTCTTCACTGATAGTTTGGTCGTATGGGGCTCTGTGTTCCCATACCACGTGGAGGATCACACTATTGTAATAAACATCCTCATGGTGGTTGTGAGCTTGCCAATCAGCGGTCTTGAGATGAATCTCCACATCTCCGCGCTGCTGCTCGCCAGCAATCTCGATGATAGCATTCTTGAAGTCGGGTCCGCGTCCGGTATTGAATTGTCCTTGATAAATAATCTTTAGTGGCTTGCCGCCCACAGTGTTGAGATCGCCCTGCAGATGCCCCTCATCCCAGATGTGATATAGAAATCTCTCTTCCATCAGAAGTAACGTTGCAGCATTTGCATCCTTTGGCGGGCAGAAGCGGAGTTGTACCAGGTGTGGGGAGTATACTTGATGGGATTGGTGAGGATCACGATCATGCGCATACTCTGATTGCGGTTCAGATAAGCCGCGCTCTTGCCAAAATAGGCCAGCGAGGCTGTCTGAATGCCATAAACGCCCTTGCCCCATTCCACATAGTTAAAATAGAGTTCCAGCATACGCTTCTTGGTCATGATGATTTCCATGATCACCGTCACCTGGATCTCGAGATACTTGCGCAAGTAATTGCGGTCTGTGGTCAAAAACAGACTGCGAGCGAGTTGATTGCTGAGAGTGGAGGCGCCAAAGCGGATTTTCCCCGCTCGTTTATTTTTCTCGTAAGCCTCCCTCACCATGCTCCATTCGAAACCGAAGTGTTTGTAGTAATTACCGTCCTCGAGGCCGATCAGCATTTGCTGCGTGGATTTGGGGATCTTTTTCAGGGGGATGTATTCGCGTTTGTAGATGGGATGCCCGCGCATGATATAGCGCTGTAGCATCAAAGGGGTGACAGGGGGATTCACAAAGCTGTAGATGAGACACAGCGCAGCGACAATCCCCCAAAACCACAGGTGTATCCGAAGGATGAAGCGAAAGATCCTGACAAAGACGTTTCTTTTCTGTTTGTTCTTTGCCATGGAAAAAAGCTTCTCTTACAATGGGGGAGTCTGGCTTAGTCTTCTTGTTTATTCACAAAGGCTGCGAGGCGAGCTTTACGGCGGCTGGCAGTGCGCTTGTGGATAACACCTTTCTTGGCAGCTTTATCGAGTTGGGAATAGAGCTTGCTCAGCATCCCAGTGCGGTTTTCGCCATTTTCGGCACTTTGCATGGTTTTGGTTAAGGTCTTGATGGTGCGTTTGACGTAGTTATTACGGGCGGCTCTTTTCTTGTCTGTGCCCATTCTTTTGAGCGGGGATTTGTGTTGTGGCATGTGTTCCTCTTTTATTTAGCTTAGTATTTGCGTCACAATGTAAAGAGAGCTTTTTGTGTCAACACTAATTTTGGCCCCATAGCTCATAAGTTAGGATATCTATTTGCCGTTCAACGCTATAGAAACTGATATCGCCCTCAGTACGCTGTGACTTCTCCAGACTATTGACCCATTGAGCAGCTTCGCTAATCTGATCGGGCGTGAAACATTGACCCGCATTAGTGTCACTGATGATCCTGGACGCAGCCCCTTCTGAAGTCCCCAGACAGAGAATGGGGCTTCGTGCTGCCATGTATTCAAAGAGCTTTGTGGTAAGCATACCCTCGTTGCCTTCATAATCGTTCAAGATCAGCAGCAGCAGGTCGCTATCCACCATTTCTTGCAGCGCAGACGCGTGGGGAATAAAGGGGACAAGTCGAAGGCGTTCACCAAAGGCGAGGTGAAGGCTTTCCAGATCGGACTCGTTCAGTCTCGTGCCAACCATGCTCAGTTCATAGTCGTGATTCAACATGCCCGCTAACTTCATGAGTAATTGCAGGTCCTGTCCCGCAGTAATCTGCCCCACGTATTTGATGCGGAAGCGGGGAGAGGTATGATGCTTGATATCCACATAGTCATTGGGATCAAATCCGTTGGGCAGGATGCGTTTACGCGCCTCTGGCAGGGCTGCGGCTATGGCTTCAGAGATGATGAAATTACCATCAGCGGAGCTGAGTACCTTTGCTTCCAGGTGGGCATGGATCCAGCGCGCGATCCATGAGGGTGGATTCAGTTTCAGATAATGAATATTCAGCCAGGGATCGCGAAAGTCTGTGAACCACTTTATCCCCGTTTTGCGCTTCAGTTTCAAGCCGATGAGATGGGTGCTGTGAGGGGGGCCGGTGGTGATGATAGTATCGTAATGCTTACTAGTGATCTCTTTATGGGCGGCTTTGTAGGCAGCAGGATTCCAAAAGACTCTGAGATCCGGAATGATAAGATTCAGTCTTAGCCAGATCAGGATTCGCGCCGGGATGCTTTTGTGGGAAGCACTGATATCGCCATGAGGTAGTCGGTCGCGAGCACCTGATATTGCACTCCATAGGGTTTCCATCCTTGGTGCTTTGGCACGGACAACCCGCACTTCGGGAGGAATCTTCAAGCTATCGTCGAGAAAGGGGTAATCTCCTCCCTCTGAGCAAAGTACGCTCACCTCCACTCCCCGTTTGATCAGTTGAGGGATAAAACGTAACCATCTTTGAACGGCTGCTCCACCAGCGGGCGGGAAATAATAAGTGATCAATAAAATACGCATCAGCGGAGGATCAAACTGGCGAGTTCGCCCCAGGTGTTCTGGTCTTTCAGCTTGATGATGGCTTCGCGAAAAGGCTCCATCAAGCTTTCTCCATAATATCTGATAACAGCCGCAGCCAGAGCCGGTGCATCATCGGGAGGTACCAAAAGTCCGGTCCGGTTGTGCTCCACATACTCGCCCAGGCCTCCTACGTCAGAAGCGATCACGGGAGTCTCATAGCTGAATGCCGTGGCAATCACACCGCTTTGAGTGGCGCTCTTGTAGGGTAGGATGCAAACATCACTAATGGCAAAGAATTGTGCCACCTCAGCTTCATCAACATACTTAAAATGGCATTCCACATTGCTGCTCAAATCCAGCTCCCGGATCAGGGTCTCATACCTGGTGACGCTACCATATACTGATCCCACGATTCTCAAGCGAATATCCGGGATCGCAGTGCGGATGATGGGCATGGCTTTCAACAGCACATCCAAACCCTTGTAGTCCTTGATCAGGCCAAAGAAAAGCAGCCCGGGAAAGGCTTGGGGAAGTGGATCCTTTAGGTGAATGCTCTCATATATGGGGTGAAAACCCAAAACAGCCCGTCGCGAGATAGAATTGGGCAAGGTCTGCTTTAAGTCATTGAGGCAAGCTCTGCTGAGAACGAGAATCTTGTCGGCAGCTTTAAATGCATAGCTAAGCATTAGTTTGGTGCCCGGCCAGGCTTCATGGGGAAGGATGTTGTGCGCAAGGAATATCACCTTGCAGTTTACTCGGCGGGTGACATATCCATAAGCAGGGGCAAAGAATGGTAACCACCATGATACTATGAGGATATCCGGATGCCAATCATTAATCGCTTTAACAGTTGTATGCCATGTATATGGTAAATATGGCGTTAGTACTCTCATCGATGCTAGCGTGGGCTGGCTATTATCATACTGTCCCCGGGAGGGGAAAAACAATGCGGGGTATTGACTACGGAAGTTAAAGTATTGCACTGTATGCCCCTGGCGCGCCATCTCCTCAGCCAGGTGTACTGCGAAATTGGCAATACCTCCCCGGAAAGGAGGTGCCGGACCCAGAAAGGCAATTTTCAAGCTTTCACTCCAGTTCTTGGGATTGCAGGAAAAAGCGCTTTACCAGCTCGGGATCACCATACTTACCAAAGAGTGCCATCAGTTTGAGGCGCACTTTGATGCCCTTCAGATCGCCGGCCAGGATTGCTCCCAGATCCTGCAGGTGCTTGCCACCGCCTTCATAACCGTATTCTGGTAAAACCCGGCCGGTATGCGTGCGGGATGAGATCACCACCAGGATGCCTTTAGCCAGAGCTTTTTCGATGTAAGGAGTGATATCCCGGGGGAGATTTCCCCGCCCAAAAGCTTCGATCACGATAGCCTTGCAGCCGCTATCGATGCTACAATCTATGTAACGTCCGTCCAGACCGGCTACGGCTTTGATCAGGTCTACTCTGGTATCCAGGTGCTCTGTCCAAACGCTTTCACGGTAAAGAGTGGCCCGATGATAGACTATGGCGTCTGGATCCACAATGCCCACTGCGCCCAAACCCGGACTGGTGAAGGCATCCACTTTGCCGCTGTCGGATTTCACCACGTCGCGGGCGGTATGTATCTCATCGTTCATCACCACCAGTACGCCTTTGTCAAAGCTGTCGTGGTGGCTGGCGACGCGAACGCTGCCGATGATATTGCGGGGGCCGTCCAGCCCCAGATCGCTACCGCTGCGCATCGCTGCAGTGAAAACCACTGGTTTCCTGGTAGTAAGCACCAGATCTGCTAAAAAGGCGCTCTCTTCCAGCGTATCGGTACCGTGAGTAACCACTACTCCATCGTAACCTAATATCTTAGTATCAATGGTTTTGGCGAGTTCAAACATCATTTGGGGAGTCATGTAGGGACTGGGGACGTTCAGATAATCCATTACGTCCACATTGGCGACACCTTCCAGCTGGGGAAATTGGGTCAAAAAATCTGCCAGTTCCGAGGTGGGGACCACTCCCAGATTGCCCACACTCTTCATTGAGATGGTGCCTCCGGTGAGGATGATCAATACTTTCTTCATTAAAACTCCTGATAGGGAATGGGGTCAGGGACACCAGCCTTACTGAAGGCTTTCAGCCTCAACAGACAGCTTGGGCACTTGCCGCAGGCAATGTCATCATTGGTATAGCAGCTCCAGGAGAGCTCAAAAGGTACTTTTCTCTTCAGGCCGTCTTCCACGATCTCCTGTTTGCTCATATGCAAAACCGGGGTTTGAATGGTGATATCGGCTGCGACGGTGCCCTGCGTGATCACTTCCGACATCGCGCTGAAAAAGCTCTCCCGACAGTCAGGATAACCGGAGCTGTCTTCCTGAATCGCTCCGATGTAAATCCTATCTGCCTCAAGTACCTCAGCCCAGGCGATGGCAGCGCAGAGCAGGGTAGCATTGCGAAAGGGGACATAGGTATTGGGGATGCCGCTCTGGCCGGGCTCAATTTTCAGCGATTTATCGGTCAAAGCGGAACCGCCGATCTCGGCCAGCCACCGGTAATCCACAATACGTGCCTGGATGGCGTTGTAGTGCTTGGCTATGGCCCTAAAGCATTGCTCTTCCTTGCTTTGGGTTAGCTGTCCATAGGAAAAATGCAGGAAGTATAGCTCATCACACTCTTCTCGCGCTATCGACGCAGTGTACAGGGAATCCATGCCTCCGCTTACTAAAACAACAGCTCGTCTCATCTCTCATCCTGAATAATCATTTAGCTCCATGCTTATGTGTAGGCCATTTGTGTCAAGTACAATGCGCCCCATCGCTATCCCTGGCACCTCAACCCAACCTTCTAAACCTTCTCAACCTTCTAAACCTTCTCAACCTTCTCAACCTTCTAAACCTATTCATAATCCTCTTTGTGCGTGATTCAACGCCCTTCTTGCCATCTTGAAGTTCGTACGCCTCCGATACACCGGTCGAACACAGGTCATACGAAAGCACGACTATTGTATGACCGGCTAACCGTATACGTATGAACCTGAAGGCGGCAAGCGAGATGAGTCCTCCATTGCTGGAAGGAAAGCCCGCAGGCTCAGCTTTCTCTTGACGAAAGGCTCCGCTTCCAATACTTTGCACTAAACCAATTATATCTATGCGTTATGAGGTAATAATGAAGTACGATGTAATCATCATTGGCGCAGGTCCTGCAGGACTAAGCGCCGCCATATACAGCGCCCGCGGCGGTTTGAGCACCGCCATCTTTGAAAAAGCCATGGTCGGCGGGCAGATCAATGTGACCGACGAAGTGGAGAATTACCCCGGTTTTGAAGATCCTCTTTCCGGTTTTGAACTAACCAACAAAATGCGCATGCAAGCTGAACGTTTCGGTGCAAAGTTCATCGATCAGGAAATCACTGCCATTGGCTTGGAAGGTCTGTGTAAGGTGATTGAGACCACAGAGGGCAAATACCGTGCCAAGAGCGTGATCATCTGCACCGGAGCCCATCCCCGCCGCCTTAACGTTCCCGGGGAAGAACGCCTTACGGGACGCGGAGTATCTTACTGTGCCACATGCGACGGAGCCCTGTATCGGGACAAAGTCGTGGCCGTTGTGGGTGGAGGAGACAGCGCCGTAGAAGAAGGGATATTCCTTTCCCGCTTTGCCAAAAAGGTGATCGTGATTCACCGCCGGGATGAACTGCGGGCTCAAAAGATCATCCAGGAACGCGCCTTCAATAATCCCAAGATGGAGTTCATCTGGAATACCGTGATTCAAGAAATCCACGGCGAGGGCAGAATCGAAAAGCTGGAGCTGGTAAACCGCGAAACCAAAGAGATATCCATGCTTCCGGTCGATGGCATCTTCATTTATGTGGGCATCTTACCCAATAATGAACTCCTGGAATCCCGCATCGCCCTGGACAGCGCCGGCTTTGTATTGACCGATGAATACATGCACACCAATGTTCCCGGCATTTATGCTGCCGGAGATATTCGCCATACAGTATTGCGCCAGGTGGTCACCGCCACATCCGATGGCGCAGTGGCAGCCTGGAGCGCCGAGAAATGGATCATTGAAAACTACGACGCGCTTGAGGTGAATAGTGCTCAGTAGCAAAGACATCCGCAGCCAGTTCATCGATTTCTTTGTGGCCAAGGGTCACAGCTTTATCCATTCATCGGCCGTGGTGCCCGAAAGTGATCCCACATTGCTCTTTGCCAATGCCGGCATGAATCAGTTTAAAAGCATCTTTTTAGGACTCAAGGAACCCCTGGTAGCCCGTGCTGTAAACTCTCAAAAGTGCATCCGCGCTGGGGGCAAGCATAATGACCTCGAAGAAGTGGGCAAGGACGGCTATCACCATACCTTTTTTGAAATGCTGGGAAACTGGAGCTTTGGGGACTATTACAAAAAGGAAGCCATCACTTGGGCGTGGGAGTTACTTACGGAGCTGTGGGGCTTGCCCAAAGAATTGCTCTATGCCACGGTCCACGATAGCGACGCCGAAGCCCGGCAGCTCTGGATGGAGTGCACGGACATCAATCCCGAGCATATTGAGTATCACGGCGATAAAGACAACTTCTGGGAGATGGGGGATAGCGGTCCCTGTGGCCCCTGTTCCGAGATTCATATCGATCGGGGCGCCCAGCACTGCAACAAACAGAATGTATCGGGGCATATCTGCAGAGTAAATGGCGATTGCGACCGCTATATCGAGCTTTGGAACCTGGTCTTCATTCAGTATAACCGCGAGGAAAACCGCGAGCTTACACCTCTGAAAAACCGCTATGTCGATACCGGAGCCGGTCTGGAACGCGTTACTCAGGTGCTGCAGGGGAAAAACTCAAACTATGAGACTGATCTCTTTATGCCCATCATCGAGAAGATCGCCGAGCTTTCTCACCATGCCTACACTCCGGAAACAGGGATGAGTCACCGCGTGATCGCTGATCATGTACGCTGCCTCTGTTTTGCCCTTGCCGATGGCGGGTTCCCATCCAATGAAGGGCGTGGCTATGTGTTGCGCAGAATCCTGCGTAGGGCTGCCCGTCATGGTCGCTTACTGGGCTTTGCCGAGCCCTTCCTGCATTCTCTGGTGGATGTGGTGGTGCAGATCATGGGACATCACTTCGAGGAGCTCAAAGGTAAGGAATCCTATATCAAAATGGTGATCAAAGCCGAGGAAGAACGCTTTAACAAGACCCTGGATACAGGATTGCAAAAGTTCGACGAGATATGCCTGCGCCTGGACAGTAATCTCATCAGCGGCAAAGATGCTTTCATGCTCTATGACACCTATGGTTTCCCGCTCGATCTCACTATGATGCTGGCGGAAGAGAAAGGCTTTTTGATCGATCATGGCGGTTTTGAAGTGGAGATGGAAGCGCAGCGGGATCGCGCCCGCAAAGCTTCGAAATTTGGCTCTGCAGCTCATCATGACAATTGGATTGAGCTATGTCCACCTCAGCCTACTCTGTTTACAGGTTATGAGAAACACCAGGATAGCGCCTATATCCAGCGTTACAGCGTATCCGACGATAAGGTCTATGCCCTGCAGCTTTCGCAAACTCCCTTTTACGCTGAAAGCGGGGGACAGGTGGCTGATACCGGTAGGATTTACAACGACGATTTTGAACTGAGAGTGTTTGACGTTAAAAAAGACGATGATGTTTTCATTCATTACGGCACTCTACAACGTGGTCTCATCTCCTCAGAGCCTGTCTTTGCCGAGATTGATGTGTCTCGTCGGGGAGATATTGTCCGCAATCACACTGCCACCCACCTCTTGCACAAAGCCTTGCGTTCGGTTTTGGGTGATCATGTACAGCAGAAAGGTTCCCTGGTACATCCGGACTACATGCGTTTCGATTTTACTCACTTTCAGGCACTCTCACCCAGCCAGTGGGAAATGGTGGAAAGCATGGTAAACAAAGCCATTCGGGACAATATGCCTGTAAGCACCACGATCATGAATATCGCTGATGCCAAAGCCGAGGGAGCCACCGCGCTCTTTGGCGAGAAGTACAGCGATGAGGTTCGGGTGATCACTATCGACCAATTCTCCAAAGAACTCTGCGGCGGAACTCACGCTTCTGCCACAGGTGACTTGGGGCTATTCAAAATCATCTCCGAAGGATCCACCGCTGCCGGCATCAGAAGGATTGAAGCCTATACTGGACGCGCCGCTCTGGAATATGTAAACTCTTTGCAAGATAGCCTGCAGCGCATAGCCGGGCAATTGTCCTGTCCCATAAACATGGTGGAGCAAAAGCTGGACGCCCAAAAACAGCACATCCAAAATCTGGAAGCCGAGTTAAAACGTTTGCAGGCAGAACGCAGTCTGTCATTGATTGACTCTATGCTGGAAGCTGCCACTGATTATCCTGATTTTAAGCTGGTGATACAAGAAGTTCCGGAAAATACCGATCTGAAAGCTTTTAGTGATGCTCTGCGCAGCAAGCTGACCGATCAGATCGCCGTGATGCTCTGCCCCAAGAGCGATAAGCTGTCTATCCTGGTTGTGGTTGGAGGAACATTATCCTCACGCTTCCATGCTGGTAAGATCGTCTCCGCCATTGCTGCAACGATGGGCGGAAAAGGGGGCGGACGTCCTGATTCTGCCATGGCAGGTTGTCAAAATCCCGGCGATATTACTCCTCTCATCGCTCATATACCGGATATCATCGGCAATATGCAATGAAGATCCTGGTGATCCGTCTCAGCTCTCTGGGTGACATAGTGCTTACTCAGAGCCTTTGCGCTCGTCTGCGTGCGCTCTATCCAACTGCTGAGATCGATTTCATCACCAAACCACAGTATCTTGAGCTCGTATCCCTGATGGGGTGCGGGCTCAATGCTATAGCTTATGATAAATCTCCGGGCTTACACTGGGCGTTGAGGAAAAAGCGCTTCGATCTCGTGATAGACTTTCACGCCAAACTCTCCAGCTTTCTGATCAGGATTTCAGCAGCGGGGAAACAAAGCGCAGTTTACCGTAAGCAGAGACGTATTCGCAGACGTATTGTGGCGGGGGATAAAAGCCTGGCCATCAACAGCACAGTGGAGCTGTATCAGAGCGCGCTTAGCAGTCTGGGAATTAGTGACTCACTGGATGCTCCATCCCTAATGGTCCCCGATCCTCAATTGCCCTTCGATCCTCCTCCCGCTGCAAAGATCATCATGCTGTTTCCAGGCGCCGCGCACTACACTAAAAGGTACCCGATTGCCAGTTTCAAGGAATTGCTGACTCATAGTCCGGGGGATTACTACTACCTGATCGCAGGATCTCGATCCGAGCATCTCTTGTGTGAAGAACTTCACCGTGTTTGCATGGAAAAGTCAATCAATCTGGCCGGCAAACTATCCTTCGGGCAGATTCTTAAAGCCATGCAGCTATCCTCCTGGGTGATTTCCTCGGACAGCGGCCCCATGCATCTGGCCGCATCCATCGCCAGACCTCAGATTGCCATCTTTGGTGCCACACATCCACGCTTGGGATTTGCTCCCATGAATCCCAATGCCAGAGTGCTATGTCTGAATCTGGATTGTCAGCCATGCAGCCTTCACGGATCCGATATATGCCCCCAGGGTCACTTTAAGTGTATGCTTGATATTGCCCCGGAAACCATCCTGGCCATCCTGAGATAATCCGCACCTGCTCCAAACACAGATTCCGCTGCTTGATTCATCGTATACAATAATCTGCCTTTGAAGAGCGTTGTTTCCATTTGCAGAGCGTGGAAATGAATCAAAAGATTGGTCAACTCATGATGCCTAACTAACACATAGATAATCAATCATATAGATAACGGTGATCGCCAGACATACGCAATTATGCGATATAGTGTGAAGTAGTTCATTTTTTTCCTTGCCAGGTTTTGATACTGCAGGATTTTGTCCACAAGATCAGTACATCCAGGAGTTGTATCATGCTGTATAAACTGAATGACGGGAGAGAGGTAGATCTTAGTAGGGTTGTGGATGTATCGGCGATCAGAGATGAGGGATTGGATCCCTCCAGTATTAGTAACTCCAGAATAGCATTTCACATTCGCGTTAAAAGCGGTTCCAGCATCTTGGTGGAGAAGAAGTATCATTTCGCGGATTGGGCAGCTAAGAAGAAGGAACTGGAATTGGAGCGCAAAGAGTTTATCAACGCGCTCGAACAGTTTCGCTCCAGCAAGTAGAAGTTACTTTACGCTATTAAGCAAAGGGGATGTCTCAAAGACATCCCCTTATCTATTCATCTGATGATTCTTAGAACTTCACACTACAATCATCGAGCGGACTCAGCATCAGAGCCTTTTCACCGGAATAATCCTTCCAGAGTTCATAGACCTTGCGGTATTCATTGTCCATCATCTCCAGGTAATCCAGAGCAAGTACCTGCATCAGGGAACCGGATTCTATGCTGATTCCGATGCCTTTGTTCTCGTCACTTGTCGCGTCCACCAGGCGAATGGGGCGCTCTTCACCGATCAGGGATTTCATATGTTCCTTTGCCGTGGTCAATCCGCCCAGATCGTCCACGAGGCCGTTCTCATAGGCTTGTTCCCCAGTCCACACTCTGCCCTGGGCAATCTTGTGTACATCTTCCACGCTCAGGTTTTTCCTGCCCGCAGCCACTTTCTCCACAAAGTCCTCATAGGTGTGTTCGATGTAGCCTTCCACCAAGCGCTTTTCAGCTTCGGTCCAAGGTCTGGTCATGGATCCCAGATCAGAGTTCTTACCTTTCTTCACTGTGCTCCAGTTTACCTTGATTTTATTGAACATCTCGGTGGCGTTAAACATCAAGCCCACTACTCCGATGGAACC
>JAEWNJ010000087.1 GCA_023392795.1 Candidatus Cloacimonadota bacterium | reverse complement strand
TTTTCCACATTGGCATCTGTTTCTGCCGCCAGCACCGAGCCCAGTTGCGCGCCGTATGCCTGCTTATATTCCTGCGCCCTGGTATCACCGCTTGCCGCGGCAACGCTTGCCCAGAAATAAGCCTGGACCAAATCAGCAGGCATTCCCATCTCCCCTTGAGGCGGGAAAAACCCGCTCAAAGCGAGTTTTCATTCTATAACAATCATCTTTTTTGTCAATGCATAGTTCGGAGATTTGATCTTACAGAAGTAAATCCCCTTGGCGACTGCTCTACCGTCATCAGTTTTTCCATCCCACACAATTGTGGAGTGCCCTTTGGATATCTCTGAAGCCATTATCCGTCGGATCGTTTGCCCCCTTAAGTTATAGATTGTGATATCCACCAAGCTTTTCGAACTTGCCTGGATCTCGATATTGGCGTTACCACGGCTTGGGTTTGGGTAGATGGATGCAGAGAACACCGGAACAGGGATGTTTTCATCATTAGCAGAACCATCTAAGCTGATTATGGAAAACATGTTTTTGCCATTGGTAGTTACTCTGTCATTTATGTTAACTTTATCGGAAGAATACTTTCTGGCTTCAAAGCCATTATGCTTAGCTCCAGCGTATAGCACATACTCAAACTCATCGGGTGAAGAATTATCGTAAATCTGCAGGTTCAGAGGGTATCCATCGAATTTGATGGCTCCCACGCAAACGCCATCCTTGAAAACCCCAAGCTCATCAAACTGTGGTTCTTCCGGAATGCTTTCAATTACAATAGCCTGATACTCAGGCTTTTCTTCATAGATGAAGTGATTTGTCTCACTTTTCACAAATGCAGGGGATACTCCAGGAGTTGACCAAGTGAAGCTGTGTACATTCTGATTTACAGGCACTATTTACATCCTTCCATAGTCCAGAGTACCGATGCTGGTGTCTGTGAATAGTTCACGAAGTAGGGTACCCAGTTTTCGTTCCCTGCCAATAGATTCAATGTAGTATCGTAGGGCGTTTGGGTCCCGTATGTCGCATAAGCAGTCGAATCTGGAAGATCTTCTTTCAGTTGGAGGATGTAGCCGTTTGACTTGTGTAAACACAAGCAGTTAACTTTTCGGCGTCATGGCCTCTCTCACATGCAGCTTACGCAATGCCATGAGCTGACTATTGGTAGGTGCTCCACGAGACTGAACGCATCATTTCACTAGGTAAAAGTAATACCTTCCATGAACCTTGACCACGATCAATTTATCGTTCTGGTAAACGATTAGACATTCCGGATTGTTCAAATCACCTTTGTATTCCGGTAGGGTGGTGGTATCATAGCCACCGACAATTTCGGCGTTCAGCACCCGCGGGGTGCTAAACATGAGTAGTGCCGTTAAGGCTGTCATAATAAGTACCTTCATTTGTAACCTCTTTTGATATTAGATGAGTTCGCACATATAGAAAGTGTTCCCCAATAATGCCATAACTGCTTGTAATATATGCTTATATGGTGTTGATTATCTTAGCGGGAAAGGAAATCAACTTTGATGGTATATACATCGATGGACATTTACGTGCAAGGGTGACGTCCAGCCGGATATGACGCTTTAAGATCAGTATCGGAGCCAAGTATCTGCCCTTGACTAAGCGCAGAAACGGATTAACATCGCGACGACCGCCAGCACCGGTGCTCCGCTGTAGCATCAGCACCAGCACGCAGAGTTTTCGGATTGTGGCTTATTGAATGAGCCTAATGACATCCTCAATAGTCAGCAGACACCTGCCTTTATCCATTGGCAAAGGCTCCACCACGCATTCCAGAGCAGATCCAATCAATGCCGGGACATAGCAATCGACGATCCGGATTTGATTTGATCTGTTTATACGAATGCAGATCAGAGCAATCTTGGGTTCATGCTGGATGGATGCATCCACAATGTTGATTTGATATTGATTGGCTGAATCCAAGTGGACTCCCCAGTCGTCAACATTCACAAACCCCGCCAAGTAGTTGCGGAGCTCTGCTCTTAGTTTCACCGGACAGTAGCGGCGAAGCTCATTGAGCCCGGTTCCTGCGGAATACTCTACCAAGGTGTTCATGAAGCGTTTGATGTTCTTTAGCGTTTGATAGTCCAATATCTCCGGGGTGTCTATCCATCCCTGTTCGCGCAGAAAGCAGGATTTGATCTTCTTTACCAGGATGTGCTTTCTCTTTCGTGCCCCGCCATAGCTCAATGCGTTTTGCTCAGCGTACTCTTTGACGGACTTGAAGCCTTGCATACCGTTCCATTCCGCAAATTCGGAGGGGGATAGAATCCGCTTGATATCCTTCAGAGTCATTGCTTCCCTCAGATCATCAAGATCCTCATCCGGGCTTTGGCTTTCTATTTTCAGCTGTGCGTCCAGTTCATGCTTTATCGCGGTTTCGTGCGATGCGTCATGATAAGCTTTCATCACCAGGTTGTAGGTTGTCCGGCGCAGCCAACCCTTTATGAAGAGGATATGTTTCTTAGTATTCAGAAACGCGACCATGACGGTTTGAGTAATATCCTGCGCTTTATCGGGATCATCTGTCAAGCTTAGCGCATACCCAAAAGTGAAATGCCACAGTTTTTCCACATGAGCTTCCGTTTCTCGCTCCACCTGTCTGATTATCCAAGCATCAAGCTCTGTATCGCTGTCCTCTCGGTGCAATAGGGATAACACTACAGACTCTGTAACATCTTTCACGATATTGCCGTGGCGCAAATAGTTAGCTGCCCGGGCTGCGATTTGCTCCCGGATAGCGTTGAATGTTCCCTCATCCTCCGGCAGATTCTTAATCCGTATATTCATGGTTATCCTCGCTCAGATAATAATTTTGCAGAGCGATTGCATTGTTTTAATTGCTGAGTTTGACGTCAAGCCTGATGAATCATGCGCTGAAGGATGGCAGTTATGAACCCTCACTAAAAACTTCAATATCCATCACTAAAACTTCAAATGTCCAAGTCCAACATAATAGGTAAATATATCAGATCTTACTTGCCAGTAATGTGATATCATCTAATGTCCATTGAGGACGATGTGAAGCATTAAGTTCGTAACATACCGGCTGTTATAAACATAATGGCAGCTTGACACTCGAAGGCAGGCATGATGTCAGGAAAGCAGTTTAAACTCCAAGGTGGACGGGGGTACGGGCGCTCGCCGAAGCGCCCTGACATGATACTATTCATAAGCTAGGCGGTACGGCGACCGCCTGTACAATCTGAGGTACGGGCGCTCGCCGAAGCGCCCTGACATGATACTATTCATAAGCTAGGCGGTACGGCGACCGCCTGTACAAACTTGATAATACTCCTAACCCTCACTCTGTCTGAGACTTCTTTGCGCTAAGGAATTTTTCCACATTGGCATCTGTTTC
>JAEWNJ010000076.1 GCA_023392795.1 Candidatus Cloacimonadota bacterium | reverse complement strand
GAATTACCCCGGCGCCACAGGCTCGGGCGTCGGCTACAAAAGACAGTATCATGCGGATAAGAGACTAGATACTTCCCAGGATCGCTACAGTCTTTACAATCGCTTCTGGCGATGGGGAGTACATATAAACACTAGTTACCCGGAACCGGATTCTTGTCTGGGATCAGCTTTTAGCCCACTAAATGAAGCTATTCTAAGTAAATGCATGGATGCCCGGGAGGGGAGCTATGTTTATGCTGTAAATGATGTTCTGCTATCAGATACCGGAGAAGACAGGGTAGATTTGCCTGTTCAGGATTTGAGCACCCTGACCAGGGGTAATGGCATTATATTGAATGTGCAGCTAAATCAGGAGCTACATCCGGTGCTGCATCAATACAAGATGATGGATAGCGGCGAAGCATTTACGGTGATCACAGAAATTGATCCGGCTCAGCCAGATCAGGCTGTAAATACTTACACCTATCCCTCCAGCCCGCTCCGCCTGCCGGAAGCTTTTTGCCTGATGCCAAACGGGACTAAAGTTCTGGCGCGCTATGACGCTGGAAACATCGTCTTCAGCTGGATTCAGGCTGATGGTGGTTTGCAGCAGTTTGATTCCTGGCCGGATTTCGATCAATCCGATCTGATTGGCGGGCACTTGCATCTGAAGCCATCGGGGAACAATCAGTTCGACGCATTCTTGTGGGTGCCAATCGATATGGGCGGGTATTATACGGGCGAGAATGCTCTGGGTGAGATTTACCACCAGCGTTTCCAGATACCCGTATCCATTGACGATCCTGGCATCCCCCCAGTGCAGATCGCCCAGATGAACGCCTATCCGAATCCCGTGAAACACATCCTCAATATCGATATGAAGTTGCCCGCGCACTCCCGTCACCAGGTGCAGATCTACAACATCAAGGGACAAAAGGTACGCAGTTTCAGTGCCGTGGGTTCCAAAAACCCGTCAGACTATACCTATGAATGGGATCTGAAAGATGATGAGAATCGTCCCGTGAGTAGCGGAACCTATATCCTGCGTCTGAGCCTGGATGGAAAACATGCCATCAGTAAGAGGATAACGGCGTTTGGGGAATGACGTGTACAATTTACAAGGTACGATTTACAATGTACAATTGGGGAAAGAAAGTGAGTAGTTACGCTCCGATGGGGCATCTTAAGGTGCCGCAGGCAACCGCAAACGAGACGAAGTCGCTACTAACCCAGGCACAGCATCATTACGCACCGGAAGGGGTGATATTATGAAGCAACACAAGATCTTACTTTATGCAGCCATAGTGCTGCTCCTGTTCGGCGTAACCGCTGATTCCTGCGAAAAAGAGTCAGGGGTATATTTTCGCATCAACCGCCATGGCGAAGACAGGCACATTTACGGTGCCTTGCCCACCAGTCAGGATTATTGGGGATGGCGCCACGTGATGCCGGTACAGCTTCATGGGACCGCGATCGATGCTGTGCTGGAGGATCATGGCTACTATGAAGATACTGTGACGCTGAGGAGAATTAACGGCAGACCAATATGGAGCAGCTACGGTGAAGGAGGCCTGAATCACCGCGTTTCCTGGGACGGGAACTATATTTACAGCGCTAACTACAGGCGTCACTTGTCCGATTTTGATCTTAAGGAAGTCGTTATCCCCGATTCCCTGGTTTCCGGTATGGAAATCGGCAGCATCTCCGACGACAATCGCTACATCTGTTACTCCCGTGCCAATAGCAGTAATTACGGCGATGATCCACACCGCATTGTAATAGTGGTCTGGGACGATCTTAACAAGATTTACAGCCGGGTGAAGCTCGCTTACAGTGGGGATTTTGGCGGAGCGGTTTTTGTACCACATCTGGATAAGATTTGCTACGTTGCGGATGGTTATTTCCGGTGGGTTGGGCGCGATGGATCGAGCGGAAATCTGATTTATTTAGGCGTGAATGGCTGGGGTGGTCAGTTGAACCTGTTGCCCGGCGAAGAGAGCTGTTTGATGGTGACGAATCAGGGTGTGCGTGAGTACAATTTCGCTCAGGATGCCTTTACCCGTACAATCCCAGGATTCAGTAACTATTGTTACGCGCCACACAGCCGGGAACTGTATCTTATTCAGTCCAATACCGTCAGTTGCTACCACATGGATAAGGACGAGCTGCGCGTGGTCTATCGGGGGGATGATCATGATCAAACTCTGGGTTACGGTTTTGGCTGCTCCATGGACGGTAATTACATCTTTTTGGGGGCGAAGAAGGAGTGAAGAGTGAACGGTGAACAGTGAACAGTGAACAGGGAACGGTGAATGGTGAACGAAACCCATAACGCATAACGCATAACGCATAACGATACAATGCAACTAAGGTTCACACCCCCGCGCAACTTGAAAACTTGAAAACCTGAAAACTTGAAAACCTTAAAACCTAAAAACTTCAAAACTTCAAAACTTCAAAAGGAACTTGTTGACACATTTTGGCATCCTGACAGCTTCACTCCAATACAGTGCTTTTTTGGAGTAACAAATGCGAATCAATGGACAAGAATACCGTTCAGTGTGGTTTGAACATGGCCGCCTGAAAATGATAGATCAGAATAAATTACCTCTGGATTTTGCCGTGAGGGAATACAGCAGTTACCTGGAGGTGGCGGAAGCGATCCGGGATATGACGGTGCGCGGAGCTCCGGCTATCGGTGCCGCGGGCGCTTATGGCATGGCTTTGGCTGCGCTAAGTGCCCCGGACGAGAAGTTTCGGGCTTATCTGCGCAGTGCGCATCAGGAATTGATCACCACCCGTCCCACGGCGGTGGATCTTTCCATCGGCGTAAATCATGTGTATGAAAGCACGCTGAAGTTTATCCCCGATCTTCCCCACGCACGTCAGGTAAGCGTTTTGGCTGCCAATGAGTATGCCAACAAGAGCGCGGAGGATTGCCTGGAACTGGGAGTCATCGGCGCTGCGCTGATCCCCGAAGGGGCGCGGATATTAACTCATTGCAACGCGGGTGCGCTGGCAACCGTGGATCATGGGACAGCGCTATCGGTAATCCGTCAGGCGCACAAGCAGGGTAAAAACATCTTTGTGTACGTGGATGAAACCCGTCCCCGCTTTCAAGGTGCCCGTCTGACCGCGTTTGAGCTGGAACAGGAGGGTATTCCGCATGCCATCATCACCGATTCCGCGGCGGGCTTTTACTTCTGGAAAAACGAGATAGACGTGGTGATCACCGGCACAGACAGAGTGTGTCTCAATGGCGATATCGCCAATAAGATCGGCACCTATGAGAAAGCCGTGCTGGCAAAGGTGCATGAAGTGCCGTTTTACATCGCCGCGCCTTACAGTACTTTCGATTTTAACTGTGCTCGCGGCGAGGATATCCCGATCGAGATTCGCGATGAGGATGAGATCAAACGCATCAATGGCAGCTATCTGGCCAATCCCGGATCGCAAGCGCTGAATCCTTCTTTTGACATCACTCCCGCGCAGTACATCACCGGCATCATCACTCATAAAGGAGTCTTCGAACCCGCTGAGGCGGCGCAAAAGGTGCAATTATGATAAAGTGCGACACTCTGATCCGCGGAGGATGCATCATCACGATGGATCCCTCCTTCCGTATCCTCGAAAATCACGATTTAGCCATTAAAGACGGCAAGATAATGTCCTTCAGTCCCAGCGGCAGCCTGGATTTTGATGCGCGCGAGATCATAAACGCGGAGAATTGCCTGATCACTCCCGGCTTCATCAATGCTCACACGCATATGCCGATGACCTATTTCCGCGGTCTGGCGGATGATCTGCCCCTGGATAAATGGCTGCAGGAGTACATCTGGCCGCTGGAAAGTAAGATGGTAACTCCCGAGTTTGTGTACGACGCCTCGTTGCACGCCGCCGCTGAGATGCTCTGTAATGGCATCACTCTTGCCAATGATATGTATTTTCACAACGACCGGACTGCCGATGCCTGCATAGAGGCGGGCATCAGGGTGATCGTGAGCGAAGCTGTGATCAGCCATACCTTTTCCGGTCCGCTGTCGGCCATTGGGGACAGCATACGCAGCATGAGGGATAGATACGCCGGTCAGCCCCTGGTGGATTTTGCTCTGGCTCCTCATGCTATCTATACCTGCGATAGGGACATGCTGGCAGAGATGGCAGCGATCGCCGCCGCGGATAATCTCATGATCCACATGCATCTCAGCGAGACGGAAAGCGAGGTGGAAAACTGCCTCAAAGAACATAAAATGCTGCCGGTGGAGTATCTGAAAGACTTAGGATACCTGGAGCAACGCTGCATCTTCGCGCATGGAGTGTGGCTGAGCGAGAAGGAACTCGATCTGATGCAGGGGACCAATTGCGGCATAGCAGTATGCACAGATAGTAACCTGAAGCTAAGCAGCGGGTTCCTGCCCCTGAAAGCTATCCGGGAGCGGGGTATCAAGGCGGCTATGGCAAGCGATGGAGTGGCCAGCAACAACAATCTGGACATCCTGGAAGAACTGAGCACCACCGCCAAACTGCATAAAGCACTCAATCACGATCCGGAGTTCTTGCCCGCGCGGGATGCCTTTGCCATGCTGACCATCGACGCCGCCAAAGCCTTGGGCAAGGACGCTGAAGTGGGCAGTTTGGAGCCAGATAAAGCCGCGGATCTCTGCATAATCAACACTCATGAATTGCAGGGACAGCCGCTCTATAATCCCTATTCCCATCTGGTTTACGCCCTGTCCTCGCGTCACATCCGCGACGTGATGGTGGCAGGAAAACTCGTGGTCAATGAATACCGCCCGGTTTTCTGCAATACCGAAGACCTGCTGGATAGGGCCAGATACTGGAAAGAAAAAATCGTAAGAGAGATAGGATTGTGAAAGCCATCAGCAATAAACGCGCCCTCTTTGAATACTACGTGATCCAGAAGGTGGAGGCGGGAATAGCCCTCACGGGTAGCGAGATCAAGTCCATCCGCGCCGGCAAGATAAACTTCAAGGATAGCTATGCCAGAATCTCCGAAGGGGAATGCTTTCTGATGAACTTCCACATCTCCCCTTGGGAAAAGGCTTCCTTCTTTAACCACGAAGCGGAACGCCCCCGTCGCCTGCTGCTGCACAAAAGCGAGATCCGCCGCCTCAAGGCAAAGGTGGATGAACAGGGCATGACCCTGATCCCAATGGATATCTACATCAACGACAAGGGAAAGTGCAAGCTCACCATTGCCCTCGCCAAAGGCAAGAAAGTGTATGACAAGCGGGATACTCTGCAGAAAAAAGACCTGGATAGAGAGAAAGAACGAGACGCGAAGGG
>JAEWNJ010000043.1 GCA_023392795.1 Candidatus Cloacimonadota bacterium | reverse complement strand
ACAGTGGAATTGCCGGATGTAGATGTTAGTGCGATTATCACGCTTGAAGAGGCCATTCGGATCGCTAATCTGGTTTACTTTAAAAGTTCCAACCCAAGGGTACAGCCAAGGAAAGTAACTCTTGAATTTACGAACGGGAAGAATCAGAATAATAAGAATTATTATCTCTGCTACAATCTGTACATGGGAACCGTAGTGTGCGTAGATGCAGTCACAGGCGATGTTCGTTATACTTGGAGTAGAGAAAAAGTGCATACAGGTTCTGTTTTGATAAAATGAGCCGTATATGAAAAGGAATATGTAAACCACGACCCATCACCATTAGGAAATTTGCCACTAAGTGGTGTCTTAGTGTCCTCTGACTCATTTGTTGGGAGTACGGACGATAATGGTGTTGTAATAGGTATCAAGTTCAGCAAAGATAGTAGCTTTTACTCATTAGGCCATCAAGCGATGAGGAACCTCGAGATATTGAACGGTGAAATTGATCCCTACTATACCAATGACTCTGGTATAGCCATATTGACGGGCTATCCCAGTGAATGGTTTCAGGCTAGCTACCAAAATGACAGGTATAGTGTTAGGTCAATGACCAGCCCAAGTTGCCTATCTTACAGTAATTTCACTCAAACCTCCACCGGCATCAAGCTGAGGAGAATGCCAACAGAAGAAACGGAAACAGCTTCCAGCCGTTTGCAAGCGTCAGGATGACGCTTCTACGATGCAGGGAAAAGGAGAAAAGACATGAACGCAAAAGCATTGGTCACAATGCTATTACTGCTGCTCTGCACAATGATCTTCGCCAGCGAAGATCCCAACGATACCGCAGATCAGGAGCGCAGAACCCAAGAACTCAATCAATTGGCAGAACGGTTTAAGGCTGAGACGGGGTTTGAGGGAGATATCGGCTACAACCTTCAAAGTATGCAATTCTCGACCATATCAGGCAATTTCACGGACATTGAGGTAACAGCTCCCCAAGATACTTTGTTTATGCGCAATGTGTTTGATCAGGTAGTTTCGAAAATTATGCCATATATCTCTGCCAGGGAAGGGCAACTGAAAAGTGGTAAGATCCATAGTAACATGCATGGTTCTGGTATTATCTATTGGCAAGAGGTCAATGGCTTCTCAATTGAAGGCGGGGGAGGGACCTTGAGAATTCATTACAGCTTAGCCACACGCCAGTTAAGTGTAACTAACGGTACAGCAGACATCAGCTCTGATCCTATCTCGATAAATTTAAGCTTGGAGCAAGCTATCAGTTTGGTTCAGGACAAAGTCTTTGATGGAGCAGAGGTAAAACCGACTAACCCAAGGATAGCTTATGTGCCTATTGACAATGAAAATGGACAAGTGTACTACATGTGCTATGTAGTGACTCATCAAGGCTATACAGTATATGTTGATGTGTCAGAATCTATCATAAGAAAAGTAGCGCCGAACCGAATAGTGAGATAATGTACTTGGCAACGTTGACAATGGAACCTATACGGATATGGTCAATATTCCACTATCTCAGCAGCTCTTCCAGGATCGCTTTGGCGTGAACTTTGGCGCCCTCGCCATTTTCTGAAGCGGGGCCTACGCAAGCCGGGCAGCCGGATTCGCAATTGCAGGTACTCACCTGTTCATAAGCTGCCCTCAGGATCTTGTCCTGGATTTGATAGATCTTTTTGGCCAGGCCGATGCCGCCGGGGACCATGTCAAAGAGCGCGATGATGGGATTTCCCTCTGCCAGATCCGAATCGATCTCGCTGTGTCTGCCCAGATTGCTGGGATCGCACATCACAAAGAAAGGCGCCAGATTCCACAGGAGAAAAGCCAGGCCGGCGATGCCGCTCTGGATGCGGACTTGCTGCTCTGCCAAGTGGTGACAGCGGGGGCATAGGGTCACCAGGTTTTCGGGGCTGTTAGCCTCTTCCACCGAAGCGAACTTTTTGAAGGGGATCACGTGGTGTACATCAAAGGCATTGCCGTTTTCCTTCTTTTGGCAGGATGAGCAGGCGAAGCCGTCTCGCTCTCTGATCTTCTGCCTTAGTCTGGGCCAATCCTTGCCATAATCATTGGGATCGCTATTCCACAGTCCCTTCCGGCGGATATTCTCCACCGCAGAAGGCGATAGAGCCAGCCACCAGGCGACGGTATCAAGAGTTCGGGTAGGTAGGTCGAGCTCTTGTACCCCAAGCAGTTCCAGATTGCCAAAGCGGATCTTTTTGAAGCCCGTTACTGTGGTGTGGACATGCACACGGCCCATATACTTCTTGCCTTGAGCCAGGCTTTTGGCGTCCAGCAATTCCTCCAGAGAGATCTCGTTTTCCTGGATGGATTGGGTATAGTAATCCGCATTGATCTGAGATACTTCCACCAGCTTTCTCTGGGCGTCCAGCTTGTCCACGATCCAGCTTTCCCCGCTATGAAGATAGATCGCTCCGGGATGGGTCATCCACTGCGAACTGGCCTCATCCACATAGGCGATGCATTCGCCCTCTGCCATGATCTGATACTGGCTGCTGGTGTTGCGCAGAGATACTTCCGCTGCGGGATAGCTATCCAGGATGCCCACATACTTGTTGCCTATCTTGCGGATCTTGCCATCTTCTTCCAGGATGGAGAGATAACCCCAAAGCGCTACGGCCTTGAGCGTGCCAAAATCTTCGTCGTCCCGCATTGCCAATTCGCTGATCGAGCAATGTAGGTGTTTGAGCAGGATTTCCATGTTATCAGGATCGATCAGAGCGTGTTCGGGATTATTGTCCCAAAGGTACTCTGGATGGCGGCAGATGTATTGATCCAGGGGATTTGCCGCAGCCAGCAGAACACAGAGCGCGCTATTGGCCTTGCGTCCGGCTCTGCCTGCTTCCTGACGCACAGCAGAGATGCTGCCTGGGTAGCCGTTTATGATCGCCACATCCAGAGAGCCGATATCGATCCCCAGCTCCAGCGCATTGGTGGAGATCACGATGCGCAGATTTCCCTCACGCAGCGCCGATTCGATCTGACGCCGCTCTGAGGGTAGATATCCGCTACGATAGCTGGCCACGCTGTCTTTTGCGTTTTCGCCCACGGAAAGCAAGAGCATTTCCACACTGCGCCGGGTGACGGAAAAGACTATGCCCTGCAGGGGATATCGCAGCAGCAGACGGGCCAGGGAGGCGGATTCCGCGATGCTGCCGCGCCTGATGCCCAGATCAGCATCCACCAGCGGGGGATTGTAGATGAGATTGATCCTTTTGCCCGCAGGGGACGCATCATGATCGATGAGGATAAGTTCCTCGCCCAAAAGCTCTTCCACCATTTCACGCGCATTGGCCAGGGTGGCTGAAGTACAGATAAATACCGGCCTTACGCCATACACTTTGCAGATCCGCTTCAGGCGACGGATCACATTGGCAAAATGCGAACCGAATACGCCGCGGTAATAATGCACTTCGTCGATCACCACGTATCTCAAATGGGAAAGAAAGGCGGTCCACATGCTGTGATGAGGCAATATGCCCATGTGCAACATATCCGGATTGCTAAATATGATCTGCGCTTTGCCTCTGATGCGTGAGCGGTCGGAAGTGGGGGTGTCGCCATCATAAATGCCGCTGAGAATCTTCACTTTGCTCTGTTTATACAAAAGGTTTGCCATTTCGCTGAGCTTGTGGGCTTGATCCTGCGCCAGCGCTTTTGTGGGGTAGAGCATTAGTGCACGTTGTCTGGGATCCTCCAGCAGGCTGTGTAGGATCGGCAATTGGTAGCATAGACTTTTGCCACTGGCCACCCCTGTACTCAGAACCAGGCTTTTGCCCTTCAGCGCGAGTGTGATTGCTTCTGCTTGATGCGCATAAAGCCTGCTCAGGCCAAGGCTCTGGGATAGAGTGATCAGAGCGGGATTTAAGCCTGACGGGAAGTCGCGATACTCAGCGTCGCGCGCCTCTTTGATGGAGGTGGAGACAATGTTTTGCGCGTAACGCTTATCCTCCAGCAAGCGCTCAAGATAGTCCTCTACGCCGCTCATTCAGGGCAAAACCACCTGTTTGATGGTATAGCTTTTGTCCCCATCTTTCACGCGAATCAGATATAGCCCCGCGGGAAGTGTCAGGGCGGAGCTGTCAAAGCGTTTGACCCCTTTTATCCGGTGCAGCCTTTGCCCTTTGAGGTTGTAAATGTCTGCTGCAAAGAAGTTGTCCGCTACCAAAGTGAAGCTCTTGCGGGCGGGATTTGGATAACTAAGCACTTTGGGTGGGGGGATAAGGTCGTCAGTGGCATCCAGATGGCCACCTTCACTGGTAAGTAACAGATCATCGATAAACAGGGCAAAGGCATCCAGGGAAACACAGTTTAACGCCAGCCAGACGTCTTGATCCGCGTATTGGCTGAGATCGAAGTTATACTCGGTCCAGCTCGATGGAACCGCCAGGAAATTCTCGGAGTGCAGGGCCTTGAAGGAATCGGGGTT
Source organism: Candidatus Cloacimonadota bacterium (assembly GCA_023392795.1). GTDB lineage: Bacteria > Cloacimonadota > Cloacimonadia > Cloacimonadales > Cloacimonadaceae > UBA5456. Next base: position 4,480 of record JAEWNJ010000043.1, on the reverse strand, counting down.
GCTGCAGGCGGGAGAAATCAACACCCTGAGCCGCTCCAGACCATAAGCTGCGGTGAGAGAACGTGCCCAGAAGGTCAATTGGGCATTCTGTCCCAAATGCAGATAGGGAGAGATCATCCAGTCGTTATTGGGCGGGGTCATGCTCGCAGTGGCCATCAGCATCTTGGTGCCGGAGTGAGCGCTGATCTCGGTGAGCGGGGGATCGCATTGATTGGGGACAAAGACCAGCCAGCCCATAGCATCGCCTTCGCCGGGGAAATCGATGGTATCCCAACCCCAGGTGAGGGAAGCATCCAGATCCAGATTTTGCCAGCCGGGAACGTTCCCACTGAAGGCAGTGCAAGCTTCAAAACTCTCCGAGATGAGATAAATCGTGCCTTCTTCAGGGATGGCGACGGAAACACTATTTGAGGAACCGGATATGCTGCCGTCCTGATAGCGGATCTGCACGAGGTAATGATAAGTGTTGCCGGGGGATACATCTGAATCAGTATAGCTGTTTGTAGTGCTTTCCGCCAGGAAGCTGCCGTTGCGCAGGATCCGGTAGGCGGCCAGATTGGGCGCAGATGAGGCATCCCAGCCCAGTTGTACAGTGCCATCAACGTATGAACCATGCAGGTTTTGCGGACCGTCCGGTGATCCCGAAAAGACCAGGCGGATGTTGCTCAAATGCTCTTTTTGCGTGGCGGGGAGAGCGGGATTCAGCGGATCGGGATTCACGGTGGGGCTTTGGCATTGGATAGCCCTGGATCCGGTAACTGAGCGGCAAAAGAAATCGTCAGCAGTATTGCCAGAGGCGTCGCTATTTTCATCCACGGCAATGATCAGATTGTATAGGTTATCATAGTTAAATGGCGTCTGTAAGGGGATCATCAGCCAACCGCTGCCGGGAAGCCCCGCATCAAAGCTATCCAGGCTCAGTACGCCATCATAGACATTCACCATACTCTGGATGCTCACCCAATCCTCTAGCGTGTTCAAAACGCTGTGTCCCATATAGATGCTGAGATGCTTATTGGCTTCGTAAAACACGTTGCTATTGATATTGTAATTGAAGCCGAGGTGAGTGATGCTGCCACTGTGGTCAATCTCGGCAGCGTAAAAAAGCTGTTGGGAGTAAGAAAAACGCGCTAATGGCTCCAGCGGCAAACCCTGATGCAGCACACCTCCATTGCCAATGGTGATGGTTTGTGCCACTACCAATAGCGGGAGGAACAGCATCAGGTAGATCAATGCTTTTTGCGCCATACACTTACCTGTAATAACCGGCTGTGATACAACCTGTTGCTCTGACGAAGGGGCTGCCATACGTCTTTGGGTTCAGCCACCAATTCAAAATCTGCTACCATACTTTCCTTTAGCCAATCCCAGCTACGGTATGGTTCTCCAGCTTTACGGATACTGGCTGGGGGGGGTGCCGCCTTAAAGAGAAAGGCGTCGGCTATCACCAGGTAGGCTCCGCTCTTCATCCGCTCTGGGATGATACTGAGAAAGCGAGAGGGATCGATAGTTTCTTCCAGGGTATTCAGCGCCAGCACGAAGTCGTAGCCATCATACTTGGGGGCCAGATTGGAGCTATCCGCCTGCCAGAATTCCACTCGGGCTGCATAGTCCTGCAGTTCCTTCTCTTTGAGGGAATGCTCCGCTATGGCTGTGATTTCTCCCTCTTCCTGCTCGATGTAACGGATGAACCCTTCTTCCTTGATGCGCGCTGCCAATTGGATGATGCGGGCTGTGCTGTCCAGACCGGATACGTGGGCAAAGTACCGGGCAAGTTCAAAGCTGACCCTTCCGGTTTTGCAGCCGAGATTCAGGGCATTTCCGCCCATTTGGTCAGGAAGCAGATCCCGGAAGCTGTCGATCAGCCAAAGAGCAAAGTCCGATCCCCAATCCAGATCGCAGAACGGGACAATGGAGGGGTCATCCTCATAGAGATTGTCTTCAGCCTCCACCAGCGCGGGGCTGCTGATATACCGGAATCCGGCATGTTGATAGAAGTGACGGCGAAAGGCATACCGGGAATCGCGGATAGCTTCATTGCCTGTGGAGATGAAGCTGCCGCCCTTGATCAGATTGTGGCGGGTATCAAAGGTCGGAACGCTGAAATCGTCGTAATAAGGGTGGATCTTGAAGCCCGGGAACGCGGCAATGGGAGTCTCTGTCCACTGCCACACGTTTCCAATGATGTCATAAAACTCGCCAAAAGCGAAGCGATCAACGGGACAGGCGGATGCCCAGTATTCCAGGTTGATATTGCCCGGAGCCTTGTCCCAATACGGCAGATCGGTATCCAAATGGCCATCGCGGATTGCGTACCACTCCGCCTCAGTGGGCATGCGGATGGGCAGTCCCGTCATCTTTGCCTTCCAATTGCAAAAGGCCTTGGCCTCCAGATAGTTCACTTCCACGGGGTGATTCCAGGGCATGGGAACCAGGGCGGCTATCGTGCGCAGGAAGTATTCACCTTCTTCTCCTATCGCCCAAAAGCGGGGATGCTTTGCCTTCTCATAGCTTTTCCATGCCCATCCCTCGGGAGTCCAGTACTCTTGAGCGTTATATCCGCCAGCATCGATGAACTGCTTGTACTCGGCATTGGAAACCAAAAAGCGTGATGCCTGAAAGTCCTGAACATGGTAGCTCTTTTTGCCATACTCGTTGTCCCAGCCATACAGCGGATCTGTATAGTCCTTACCCAGCACAATCTCTTTTCCCTTCACCGGCAGCAGCTCATTCTGGGGAGCCGTGCCGCTATCTTCACAGATATTCCAGAAATCCATGGAACGCACACGCTGGAGTGGCATCTGTCGGATCAGGACGGACGATGTCTCCAGATGTATCCTTTCATGCTCGATGCCCATTATCACTGCCCACCAGGGGCTATCCCAGGTGATGCCGCCCTCGGGAGCAGGAAGCTTGGAGATCAGATCATCCACGAAGTGGCGCACTTGATCGCGATATTCCCTTACCCTGGGGATGGCAGGCCAGTCATAATGCGCGTCATTCAGATCGTCCCAGCTCATTTCGTCCACACCCACGGCAAACATCGATTCAAAAGCCGGATTGATCCGCTCTGAGATGATCCCGGCGATATTGAGTTTATTGATATAAAACACAGCGGTATGCCCCAGATAAAAGACCAGGGGGTGCCGCAGGGGATCGGGCCTCAGGTAAAAGGCAGCGTCGTCCGCCAGCAGTTCATACAGCTTTTCGTCGATGCTATAGGTGGCATGAAAGTAACGCCGCACCTTTTCGCGCAGGGCGTTAGCGTCTTTATCGTTCAGGATCAGGGTCTTCTGCTTTTTCAGCTCTTCCATCATATTCTCCCCGGGTTACATTGTCTTTCAGCTAAGGATAGATTAACCCGACAAGGCGGTAAGACAATAAGCTCTCCGGTAATTTCCAGGATTGGGAGCTTCGCTTTTCCATACTCGTCAGGGACTGGTGTAGGCGCGCACGGTGTAAAACATCCTTTCAGAACCCCCTGAATGAACGAAGTGACTATCTCTGGTGGTACCGATCAGATGCGCGCTATCGGAGGGGAAATCCGGCTCATCATGGGCATAAATCCTGTATTGAACCCGCGAGATGGGGGATCCGTGGACATCCGTTTGCACCGGCGACCAGGAGATGCGCACGCCGCTAACGACCGGTGCTATGCTCACCAGGGGGCTCATCGGAGCTATCACACCCTGTAGCAAAGGATTGGAGAGTGCGGCGGGGGATGTGGCTGAGGATGTGTATTCGGCCCTCACCGCCCATTTATATGTCTGCGATGGTAGAGCGCTAAATCCCGGATCTACATAGGTATTCCCTGTTACGGTCTCTGGGCTGATCGAGAGCCAGGCCGCGGGTGTCTCCTCCTGTCCCTCCAAAAAGCGCCACAATCTATATCCGATCAGATCTCGCTCCAAATCTCCGGCATGGGAGAGGATCTCTTCACCGCTTCTGCCGGTATAAGATACCGTAGCCTGGATCAACCAGTTAAAATCGAACTGAGCTCCATAGTACAACATTGAAGACCAGCCACCGGCGATGCAGATCATATTCCCTTTATTATCCACGGCAGGCCCCGTATCATAGGCGACCGGGTAGCCACCTTGGGTCGAGATGCCATAGCCAATCCAGATCCCGCCGCTCTCTGGGAAGGGGATGGGCTGTGGTAAAATGACTATATTCCAGTCATTTATCACAGGATTGGCTAATACCTGAGAATAGACCAGCGTGCCGGGATTGATTTCATTACCCCCTCTCCACACTTTGATCGTATAGACACAATCCGCATGACAGGGATAGATCATCACGCGGGTAAGATTGCCCTGGTAGTATTGATTCAGATCGGCATCGTCCCAACGTTGGGCTACATCGAAGCTCGTGGGGCTTCCATAACCGTATGCGCCGCCATATTCCGTGCTGCCCCAGCTGAGGTTTTCCACCACAATCGGTGGTACGGGGGTATCCCAACTGAGGTGAACATCGCCAC
>JAEWNJ010000125.1 GCA_023392795.1 Candidatus Cloacimonadota bacterium | reverse complement strand
CCGCCAATCTGGAACAATTCCTGTCCCTGCCCATAGAACATCTATCCTGTTACCTTCTGGAAATCTCCTTTTCCTGCGCCCTGGCCCATCTGATCGGGCAAATCCCCCCGGATGAGTATTTGGCTGAGGAGTATCACCTGATCCGTAAAATGGCAGCAGATGCCGGCTTCGCGCAATATGAAATCTCAAATTTTGCCCGGCAGGGATACCAATCCCGCCACAATCTGCTCTACTGGCAGGGCGACGACTATCTGGCACTGGGCGCTTCCGCCTCCGGACACTTTGGCGGCGTTAAATACCAAAACCCCGCCGATATCGACAGCCATTACCAGAACGTAACGGCAGGAATCCTTTTCCCTGAGAGCGACAACGGACGTTTTGAAGCCTCGGACTACATCATGATGCGCCTGCGCCTGAGCGAAGGTTTGAACTTCTCTGAGTATCACAGGCGTTTCGGGCACAGCTTCGGCAGGGAAGCCGCCATCCGCAAACTGCAGCAAATGGGCATGATAGAGCTGATCAAAGATGGCATCCGCCTCAGCGACGACGCCTTGTTCATCTCCAATGCCGTGATCGCGGAGCTCTTATGACGATCCCAGAATTGCGCTCACAGCTTACCGGACTGATTGAAGGAACTCCCTTTGCCGGAAAGACTTACCTTGTGGGCGGCGCCGTGCGGGATCACCTGATGGGCCTGGGCGATATCAGCGATTTTGACCTCACGGTGGAACTCCCCGGTGGGGGTATCCGCCTGGCACGGGTCTTGCACAAATCCCTCCCGCCCGATTCTCTCAGGATCAATCAGCATTTTGGCACTGCCCGCCTGGATTTCCCCGGCTACGCCATCGATCTGAACGGCACCCGCAAGGAACGATACCAAAAGAACTCCCGCTTTCCCCGGGTAAGCCCCGGCAGCTTGATGGACGACATCATGCGCCGCGACTTTACCGTGAATGCCCTGCTGATGGAGATCTTCAGCGGCGATATCCTCGATCTTTGCGGTAAGGGGCTGGCAGATCTGGAGGGCGGCATCATCCGAACCCTGCGCGATCCCCTGACAGTGCTCAGTGAAGACCCCCTGCGCATCCTGAGAGCCATCCGCTTTGCCGTGCGCTTAGATTTTAGTATCTGCCCCGAGCTGATGGAGGCCTTAACAACCTCTGCCCCGCTGGTAAAGACCCTCAGTAAAAGCCGAAAGCTGCAAGAACTGAAGCTGATGCAAGAGCAGCCGGATTTCGACAGGGCGGAGCAGTATCTGGAACTCCTGGGAATAAGGGGAGAGCTGCTGCGCGGCGAAATGGGTACCTTTGGTACGAGATAGGCTGCTGTGCAGCGAAATGAGCCAAGCTGTGCTTGCCGAGATGGGCGACTGCGTCGCGAAATGGGTGGCTGCGCAGCGAGAAAAGTGAATGCGCTGTCATATAGATATCGGTTAAGATCAGCTAATAATCTGAAAATCAGAGTAATCCGCGCAATCCGCGTGAGGATAATTCCCAGCTTCCCACACTTGCAAGCGCTTTTCAATTGACATTTTCCGAAGCCTGATTATGTTAACTCTCAGGTTGTAATGCGTATCTGGCTCTTTGGGGACAAGAAAGCTCCTGATAAGAGAGGTAAAATGAAAAAAGCAATGTTGATTGCGGTTCTGCTGGTAATGACAGCGACCATGTTTGCGCATAAGAGTATGTATGACCTGCAGGTGGGCGAGAAATTCGATCGGGTAAAATACATCCTCAAATCCAAGGGCTTTGGCAACAACGATCAGACCGGACAGCTCATCACTTACGATGGCAATCCTGAAACCGGGCTACCCGATCTGCAGCTTGCCTTCACCGCTGAAGATAGCACCCTGGCGTCCTGGAATATCGTATTCGACTGCTCCAACAATCCGGAACGCATCCCGCAAATCCTGGAGGAACTGAGCAAGCTGCACGGAGCTTATGACTATCTGGAAGAGTTTGATGTGGATTACATCTGGTATTTCCCGGAAAACAGAGCGCTCTACGTATATCTTTATATGAATGGCAAGATCAGCCTGCATTATGCCGAAGGGAACTGGGACGATGATGATTGGGACTACTATGAGGGATGGTGGTAAGGGAATGCTTTGCCGCCCTTCCGGGATGGATATCTGGCTTTTGACTAAAGAAATATACTTACAGAACACTGAGGTAAAAATGAAGAAAACAACGTTACTTTTCTTGTTACTTGTACTTACGGTCGCCTTGAGCGCACAGGTGAGCCTGTTTGGTTTGCAGTTTGGCGCGAAGACCGATGATGTGAAGGCTCTGCTGAAGAGCAAGGGATTCGGCGATGGACAGCAAAACGGCTCCATAATTGTTTACACCCCTTCGGCTGATTCAAAACTCCCTAAAATAGCCCTCACGCTCTCTGATGATCTAACCCTTCTGGATAGCTGGGACATTACTTACTACTTTAATGGCAATCCGGATATGATGATCGATATCCTGAACAATATTGCTCAGATACACGGTGAAGTCTCTGTGATCGATGA
>JAEWNJ010000102.1 GCA_023392795.1 Candidatus Cloacimonadota bacterium | reverse complement strand
TGTAATAAGTAATATTGTCATAGGGTCTTATGTGCAGTTCTTTCAGACAATCGTGAACACTCTGATATTCTCTGGGAATGGTCCACCCCCCTATCTTCGCGGTCAGCAAGGAGGGATGACTTTGGGGAGTTCCGATCAAAGCCGCGGCTAGCTCATTCGCCGTTCGATCGTCCACATGAGAAAGCTTAACTAGCGGCCACTGGGGATAAAGATCAGTAGAACGCATTAGCGGATTATCTTGATTCCTGGGCTGCATATTCAACACTCGAAATTCGTTTACAGAAATCTGCCCGTCGTTGATCATAGCTTCCAGGATGCCTGTTCGCACGATACCCACATCAGCAAGCTTGTTTTTGACCGAGAGGATGACCTTTTCGTGAGTGCCACCAAATGCAAAATGCTTAAGATCATGCGGGACACGTACTTTGTGTTTGACTAGTTCCCGATTAGCCATGATCCACCCGCCGAAGGAATCGCCGGATACGGCTATGAGACGCTTATCCTCAATATCCTCGATATCCTTTATTGTCACATTATCTGCCCGGGTAAATATCACGCTGCCATAGGTGGATAAATGGGACTGGTCATTCATGGTGGCAATTGGCTTCAGCCCAAATTCTTTTTCCAATTGCGCGAAGATAGCGGGATTGGTGATTAAAAAATCAACCTCTTTATTTTTCACCGCACCTGCAACACCCTGAAAGGAGAGAGGCCTCAAACTGACAGTTTGTCCCATTCTATCATTCAGATAATCCACGGTGGACTGCCATTCTTCACGGCAACGATCCTCCCCCTGATATGCCAGAATCCCCAGCCTCAGTCTGGTCTCAGCGTATGGACCGGGAGCAGCCAGAAGCGCGCTCAACAGAAACATGGCAAATATCTGCTGAAAGAGGACAGATCTCCCTATTCTCAATACTCTGCTCATCGCGAATCACTCTCCCTTTCGTCTTATTTTCGGCTCGGGATCCTTCCCAAGGAGCACAAACACTCCGTAGCTCCATCATATGATAAGCGAAAATTGAGTCAAGGAAATATTCAGATTTGCTCTCCTCACCCTTCTTACCGCTTTTAGTCTCTTGATCACGTGTTAGTATAGCCTCAATCAAGCCCTAATTGTTAAAGCTTGATAGAGGCTTGATAACGAAGTCACAATCGCCGTAAAAGGGGCACCGAATCAGACATGGGCGCTGCAACCTGTGCAGTTTTTTCAGAATTATCATGGCTGAGACCATTAATGGCTTGGCCAAAGATTGATTCTCAGCGGTCAGAACCGACATAGCTTTACACACTGAAAACACTCGATGAATAGCTTAAGAAAATCAGGCGGTAGACTTGCCAGGAAAAGCCACGAAGATTTGTGCTTGACAGCAAACACAAATGCAGCAAAATTGAGAATCGCAGAATAGAATAATCAAAGGTGGGAAGATGAAGCTGCTATATGTCGACGTGCCCTTTGCACACATTGCCGGAGGTGATACAAATCGTAGCAGCTTTATATGGTCTGAACTAAATCAAAGGTTTGATGCCGATCTACTACTGATCAAAACGGAAGCCTACCGCACCAAACCAGTTCCAGTGCATGAGGGATACCAAAACATCTATACCATTGCCAGCAATGCACCTTCCATCTTCCACGCGCAGGCTATCCACAGCTTTCATCCCAATCAGCTACGAAAGTATCGGGATATCCTGACCAATGGCAAGTACGACATTTTTGTATTCAGATTTCTCAGTACCTTCCAGTTGGCAAGCATCGCTGCAGAAGTGTTGCCCCATGCAAGCATAGCCATCGATGTGGATATGCTCTTTTCGCGAATCGCAGAGCTGTCCTGGTCCCGGGAGAAATGCCTGAAGAACCGCTATCACCTCATAGAAATGATGAAGCTGAAGGAATTTGAAGCAACGGCCTTTTCCAAACCTTTTCACTTCTTCTTCACCAATATTCTGGAGCGAGATATGGCAAGGGCTAATTATGGGTTGAGTGAAAGCAGGGCTTATGTATTTCCCAATATGATGCCGGAATATCCCACCCAAGCCCATAAAAGCAGGAATGAATCATACATCCTCTTTTTCGGGACCTTAAACTCAATCGCCAATACCGACGCTGTAGATTATCTGATGCAGGATATCTATCCTGCCATTAGCAGTATGCTCCGGGATAAGCAAATCCGGCTGAAGATCGTTGGGAAAAATCCTCCGGTTCGTTTTCAGAAATATGCCGATGCAAATGTGGACATCGTAGGCCCCGTAGAGGATATCAGAGCGGAAATCGCCAATGCCATGTTTGTAGTTTTGCCCATCAGGGTGGCTTCGGGTACCAGAACCAGAATACTGGAAGCAGCAGAAACCAAAACTGCCGTCATCAGCACCAGAATCGGGGCAGAAGGCTTGGATTTCAACGATAATGAAGTACTGATAGCCGATAGTGCTCCGGATTTTGCCCAGGCCATTCTATGGCTGGCAGAAGATGCCGAAAAGCGGCAAAGCCTGGGTGAAAACCTGCACAAATCTGCCATTGACCGCTATTCTGCTTCCAAAGTGGGACAACGTTTCACAGACACTTTGATGGCACTAAAGCCTCACAATGAAGCTTCCCGGAAAAGAATAGCCATCATCACAAATAGATTCTTCCCCGAAGTAGGTGGCGCGGAAACAAACATCTTCATGCAAGCCACCCTTCTGGCCAAGGAGCATGATGTTACGGTGTTTTGCCCTCTGCGGATTAAAGGTGCAAAGAAAGAGACTGTCAAGGGAGTGAAAGTGCGCCGGCTAACTGATGTCATCCAGCCGGGTAACACTTTCCCAAAGCTGAACAGCAAAACATTTTGTCCGTCCCTGGTCTGGCATCTGATGGTGAAACACTATGATATCATCCAATGCTTTCCCGCCCTGAACTACAATAACATCCTGGCATGGTGGATCGCGAAATTGAAAAGCATACCATATATCCTGTGTTTCTTTGATTTCATCGATTACGCTGATCATATCAACCGACATGGGAAGATCGATCCCGACATCCTGAGAAGCGTGCACCCTAAGTTCTACCAGCTTCCGGTTCTGAAGGGCATGAAGCACGCATTTGCCATCGCAAACAAAGAGATCAGTTTCCTGAAGCAATACAATGAGAACGTGAGCTACTCTCCGGTCCCCATACTTCCTGACGAGTACCGGGCGGAACTTCCCCGACCAGCATTGATGGAGAGCTTTTCCGAAGATGCTTTTGTGTTTCTCTGCCTGGGTAGAGTGTCCTATATCAAGGGGCAGGATATCTCGATAAAAGCTTTCATTTCTGCTGCCGCTGAAATGCCGGGCGCACATCTGGTGATGGTGGGGCGTCAGGATTATGAGCCAGAGTATGTCGAGACGCTGTGCACATTGATTTTAGACAGCCCATATCGTGATCGCGTGCATTTTACCGGCGTAGTGGATCGCGAGGAGGTTCTGGCCTGGTTAAGATACAGCGATATCCACGTGATACCCGTTCGCTTCATGAATTCTGGCGCGGTGGTGGTGGAAAGCTGGGCGAGCGATACTCCCGTCCTGCAAAGTGATGTGGTGGATCCCAATTTGGTGGAAGAAGGTAGAAATGGCTATCTGTTCCGCTCAGAATCTGTAGATGAATGCGCTGATAAAATGCGCCTGGCATACAACGAACGAGGAGATCTGGCAGATCTGGCCAAGCATGGAAAAGATCTAGTATATCAAATGTACACATATGATTACCTTATCAATCTCTACAATTCGGTTTATGACAAGCTGCTTAAGTGATATTGATATATGACGAATACATCGATACGTAAGATTCTGATGGTGAACACTCAACGTGGGTTCATCGGCGGTGTGGAACGCATGATGCTGAAGATGGTAGCGTTGATGACGGAAATAAAGTGGCAGGTGTATGGCCTTTTTGAACAGGGGGATACGCCAGATGCTTCCTTTGACGATGCATTCTATGAGATCAATGTGTTTAAGGGGTCATCGCTGGCTAACCTGATCGGGCATTATCAAAGCGAAGGTATCGACGCGGTGTGTATCCATAAATGCTCGAACAGCACATGGATCAGGGAGCTTCGCCAGGCGTTCCCCACAGCCATAGTAGTACACGATCATGATTATTACTGCCCTCGCAAGCATAAGTACTTCCCCTTCAGAAGAATAAATTGCCATCTCCCCCACCACCCGCTGACTTGTTTTATCTGCAGCCCCGTCCATCGCAATAGCTTGGGTAAATACTCGTTAAGCAGCATTCTGGAACCGGCTGGATTGAAACGTGAAGCCGCCATGTGTGACATCAGTTTTGTCCTCTCTGGTTTTATGCGGGATAACCTGATCCAAAACGGCTGGTCAAAAGATAAGATCAAGCTGCTTGTCCCCCATCAGGATGTGCCAGCGGCCTTCACAAAGCCTCCAGCCGACATTCCTCAACTGCTGTATGTGGGGCAATTGATCCGCGGGAAAGGGGTGGATCTGCTGCTAAGGGCACTGGCAAAGCTGGATAGACCGTTCCATTGTACGATCGTGGGCAGAGGAAATGACGAATCCTACCTGAAAGATCTTGCAAGGCATGAAGGTATCTCAGATAAGATTTCGTTCCGGGGTTTCACTGCAGATATTGGTGAGTACTATCAGCAGGCTGACATGGCTATAGTCCCGTCCCGATGGCAGGA
>JAEWNJ010000107.1 GCA_023392795.1 Candidatus Cloacimonadota bacterium | reverse complement strand
GCAGTACCCCCACCTCCATTCATGATTGTCATATTTCGGGTCATACTCTGATCCATCAGGGTCTGAGGGAAGTCGAGCGGATCCGGGGCTACCATCACGATGGGATCGTCCGATAGAGGAGTCATGTGAATGGAAGTCCTGGGGAAACCCAAGATGGCTGCGGTGCCAGTGGGAGGATTTGCCGGATCCAGCTCCGTTGAATCGCTATAGTCGCGCAAGGATCTGAGCTGCGTACCGTTCTGACACTGAAACACATTGCTGGAATCAAACCAGCCTGCATCAAAGGGTCTGTTTACCAGCACCACCAGATTCCCGCCGGCATAGGTAAATGGAGTGGATAGCGGGATCAGGATATTGTTTGCACCGATGGGAAAGTTTACCGTGGAATCAAAGACCAAAGTGAGGTCGGTGGAGGGGATCCAGCCCCCGCTCAGATCATTATCAGCCGTGGTGCCCATCCAAATCTTCACCGGCTTGTTGGGTAGATCGGTGACGAAATTGTTATAGAAAGTAAGGGCAGAGATGGTACCGAACATGTTGATTTCCTGAGGGTAATATATGGTCTCAAACAAACTGTTTCTAAAATACATATCCACCGGTAAACGGTCCATCATACTGCCGTCCCCGATGGTGATCACGGCAAGTCCCTCCGGCATCACAGTGACGGAGAAGGGCTGCGAAATATCGTTTTGCGGGTTTTGATCACCTGGGAGTACCACTTTCCCTCGTAACTGAACCGGACCCTCAACGGTGGGTGTCCAGGACAAGGGGAAGACATGAGTGGCTCCCGCTGCCAGAGCCACGCCAGTAGCCGATGCCAATACGCTGTTTGCCGCATCGATCAATTGCACAGTATAAGCGCTTTGTGCCGAAGTTCCCCGGTTGCGGACAGTAACGTTGTAGGTAGTGGCGGAGTTCACCGAAGGAGTCGTGTTTCCCGTTACGGAAACGGCCGCCATATCGTTTGGTTGTGCAACGCTGGGGATAAACTCATATACCACTCCTTCACCGGGGTATTCTGTAATGGAATTGTTAGAGTTTGTATCCGAATACAGGGCTGGAGTACCCGGGGTTATGCTATAAAACCAGCCCGATCCTCCCGGGTTCATATTGATGCCAATGGAAGCAGAAGGATTGTTGATCGTACCCGTCATGGGTCCGTAGCAGAATTGGATCTTACCGCTCTCGTGCAGTTTTACCTGCATGTTGATCGATGTACCACCGGAATAATTCCAGCGCAGATTGTTGTACTGCACTGTAAAGACGCGATTGGGAGCGCTCCCGGAAAGCAGAGTTTCAGCAGTGCCGCCATTCAGGGAAGTATCGTCCCAGAGAATTGCCAACACCTCCCTCCATTCGGTAGAAGATAGATCGTTGGAGAGATTGGAATGGGTAAAGGTAGTACCAAGCCCCACCCATCCGTTGGAGGAAACCATGACATTTTCCACATTAGCATCCCCGTAAGGGAAGGGGAAACCAATGGCGATGGCCGGGGACAACACGTCATCTGATGTCAATTCAGAAATCTGTGTGCCGGTTATCGAAGTGTAGGTAGCTGTGGTGGAACTGAAGGAGTAATACTCCGCCATATCCGCAAAGATTAAAAAACAAAGGGTCAGCAGGGCCATGATCAGGCATAGCTTTTTCATCGTTGTCTCCTTATATCTTGCCTTGTTTATTACAATTCATTTCGTGAGTATCCAGAAAGCGCTATAGCTTGGCGAGATAAAACCAAGCTCGTCGCAAGCATTTTGGATCCGCACAATTCTGTAAAGTATTTTTTCGGGCAAGTCGTGAAAACTTGTGCCACGTGATTGACGACAATCCACAAAGAACGTGTTTTTCAGTTCAAAATGCGATCCTAACACTGGCTTCCTGGCCACTTGCCACTCTCCCGGATTCCTCTTACGTGGTACGCAGGAGGGTGGCAAGAGAGTTAGCATAGCGAGGGCGGCCAGGAATGGACAGAAGTGTATGCACAAGCGGTCTCCGTACCGTAAACAATCGGCGCTTCAGCGAGCGCCGGTACTGTTCAGGCGGTCGCCGTACCGCCTATTCTAAAAGAGCGTTTCAGCGAGTGCCCCTAAGCCAGTTTGTACAGATGGTCTAAACAGGAAACTCCACATGGATCGTCGTGATATTCTTGTTCAAGCTGTGAAACTAGATACTACCGCAACATTCTGGTTCAATGCGCTATGTAAAATGATGCAGTATCTGCCAGGATGCAGCACGTGGAGCTTGGAGCTTAGTTGACTTTTTTACCTTTAGAGATTCACTTCCACCCACACGCCGAGGGAGAAGATGCGAGAGCCGTCATCGCGTTTGCGATCGGTGGTAATCTCGTAGCTGGAAGTAAGTCCGCCGCGGATGTTTTGATCGAACTGATAGGTTGCGCCGGGAGTGAAGGCCAGGCGTGAATTGGAACGATCTACTTGTGAGTTTTCCCTGCCTTTGGTTACATCCTCACTATTCTCGTAATTGATGCCCATGGAGGCGGAAAGCTGATTTTTGATGTGGATTTTCTTGCCGGTGAAGGGGATTGTAAAACCACGACCCTGTGTAAAGCTATATGATACATTCCCGTTCAGGGATTGGGTATCACTGGTCTTCACGATGTCGTAGGTATCCATATCCGTGGTATTGGTGGTTTGAGACACGGAAAAGCTGAGATTGGTGGAGAGCTTTTGCATGATATTGCCAGTGAAACCGATCAATGGAGACATTGCGATGGTAGCCGATTCCTGTTTGGGTTTCACCCAGTCGATATCGCCGCTGGCCCTGGTGGTGTACTGGAAACCGGTATTGAGCCGCGCGCCTTGCAGGAAACGGGAAATCCCCAGCCAGGGTTCCCAATTCATCAGGCTTAGAGTGATATCCGGGAAGGTGGTGGCTGTATTTTGCTGGCTGGCAGTGGAATAGCGGCGGTTGAAGCTATGGGCAAAGTTGAGCGTGCTGTCCAGATTGCGACCCAGGAATAAGCCTGAAGACAGAGTGATCGTATTGTCATTGCCTATGGCGTCTAAAAAGTCGCGCTCCACGGTATGTGGCAGACCGATCTGAAAACTGAAGGGCGGCAGATTGCTCTTGCGGGTATAATTCATCGTGTAGCTATTTTGATAGGAAGCTGTGATGTTCTTTATCCGGGCCATATATTCCACGAGGAGGAGCACAGGATTGATGCCCGGTTTCTTCTCTTCCTCACGGGTAGAATCAGCCGGAGTCTTCTCATCAGGATCCAGCAACTCGGTTTCTGATGGCATTTCCATGAAGTCGCCGGAATCCTCTTTGAGTTCTTCTTCCGGTTGCTCCTCATGTTCTTTCATATCTTCGTTCTTGCTTGCTTCATGCTCCCCATCCTTGGGCTCTTCGGCATCCTTCTGCTTTTCTTCGTCCAGCCTTTTTTGTTCCTCATCCTTGCGTTTCTGTTCTTCCAGTTTCTTTTGTTCCAGTTCCTTTAGTTTCTGCTCTTCCCTTTTTTTATATTCTTCCTCTATCCGATCCAGCTTTTTTTGCTCTTCGGGACTCAGCTCCGGCTCTTTGAAATCCCCATCGGACATATAATCCCGATCATCCTTAAAATCAGGATCTTTGGGTCTTACAGAGTCACCCCGCTTACTTCGCATCTTGCTAGCCCAGGCCGTAAGAATGGTGGAGTTTTGCAGAGATACATTGGCCCTGATGCTGCGGTTGCTGTTACCATCCCTCTGGAAAACCTCCACTTGGGTCCCTTCTTGAGTTTCATAATACTTGCGCATCATATCTGTGAAGCGGGCGGTGACAGCAGAGGATACCTGCATCACCCGGGGCAGATAGTTCGGGGAATAGTTGAGGCCAAAGTCTTGCACAAATTCAGTTTGCTTACCGATATTGATATCCTTGAAATAGACTTTTTGCAGGAGATCACGTTTCGTATTGTAGCGCGCAGTGAAACTTAAATCGCTGGTGATGGGCCAGGTAGCATTGTTATCGCTGGTGAAAAGCTTGGTTTCCACGACCTGAGTGCGTCTGTGCCAGTCATACACACCGTCGCGGAGTTCCCAATTCCAGCTTTGGGGTCGGTTGTTACTAAGGGTGAAGCTATTACTAAACGAACTGGGGAAAAAGCCTAAGCGATAGTTACCCAGGATGGGGAAGCTCACTTTATCGCTGGCAAAATTGAGGTTGTAACCCATTGTACCGCGCCAGGAAGAAGTGTTGTCGATAGTGGTAGCTGAGTGGTTATCACGCTTTTCCATATTCCCAGAGAGGGTCAGCTTGCCCAGACTGTACTGTAGTATCTTGTTAGTGGTTTGATTCCGCATGGAATAGCCGAAATCCGCATAATACACTTCAGTTTCGGTGCGTTCCCGCTCGCGATCTTCGGGATTGGGCAGATTGTCGATCAGCAGATCCGAATTGGCGCGATATCTGGGCGAGCCGCTGGTGGTTTCACGGCGCAAGGTGACCGGGATATCCAGCCCCCAGGAATTTGGGAAGAACTTGTTTAAAAAAACCTTATTTGTGATCCGGAAGCTTTCTATGCTGGTAAAGCTGTTCTGACGTCCGCGCTGGATGACGGGATTGAAGTTCTCGCTTTTGGATTCATACTCCATATCCACCGTCGCCAGATCCGCGAGCTTGGTATTCAGGCTTATTCTTTGCGCGATTCCCACTTCCTGATATGGATTGGTCACCCTCATATCGTTGAAGAAGACCGTTCCGCTATAAGGAGCGTTTTGGGTATCGGTGCGGGGATTCTTGACTCCCAGATAGAGTTCCCTAATGGCTGTAAGGGTAGGCCTGCCACGGTAGAAATAGGTAATATCACCCACGATCAAAGTATCGGAACTGGCATTTGTATCCAATTCCTTGAGGGCAGTGATATCCTGAAGATCAAACGAAAGTTCAGACCATGAGTTTTCGTCCATCTTACTCATATATGCTACCACAGGGACCTTTTTGCTCACCTCATAATAGTTTAGCGAGTCTGCCCCGATGCGGAAGAAAACCTCCAGGTCATGGGCAAAAGCGCCAGGCATTGCCTCTGGATATACCCAATAACGCAGACCTTCATAAGCCAAGAGATTGTATGAATCCAGCATCCGCTGACGCAAAACCACCTGGTGCGAGCTTTGCAGATTAGCTATGTCCAGAGATAGCGCTGATTCGTTTGACTCCCGTCGTTCTTCGATGTAAACCGTTCCTGGAGGAGAGGTGTAATGATTGGAGTTCTTCTGATTATTCACAATCCCAGTAAGGTAACTGGTGTTGTATGCGGCTAATTCAGATTCATTGAGGATTCTGCCACCAGCGTCACGTACGAAGAAATCCTGCCATTTATTGCCTATCACTGAGGCATCTGCGATATAGACCCGGGCAGGAGAATCACACTGCAGCCAGATGCGGGCATATGAGATCTTTTCCAGGCTGGGCGGAGCTCCGGTTTGATAGCTATTTACGATCGTGAATGCTTCAGGATCGCTAAGTGGTATGCGGTAAAGCACCCACCCGTCATGGTTTTGCCCGGTGGTATCGGCCAGAGAGATGCTGTAGCTAAAGTATCGGTCCAAATTGTCGAGTACACCGTCTGCATCCAGATCCTCTGTATCCAAAACGCGGTTACCTTCAGAGCCATTGATATCGGGATAGTCGCCATAGGCGTCCATTTGATTGCCAGCCAGATCAAAGGGATCATGCCCGGGCTCGCCATGCGCGATGCCATCAAGACCGATATCTTCATCAAGTGTCAGAACGCCGTCCTGATTTACATCCTCGGTATCGGGAACACCGGGTCTGCCATATTCTGTATAGAAATCCTCGTTGATATCCCCCAGATCCACAGTGAGAGTAACGTTCGGTCGCTCTTCGTTTTGGGGTTTATCCACCTTTACCAATAGTTCGATATACTTCTTCTCTGAGAAATCAAGCTGATTGCCCAGATATTTCATCACTCCGCTCCAGCTTTGCACTCCGCTGCCGGGCATATACAGTGAACTGGGCCAATGCCGTAGCGCGAGCACCGTAGCGGTTTCGCGTCGTTCGCGTTCGGTGAGAGTGGCGGGGTCTTCTATCTGTTCGCGGCGAATGTTTTTGGGATTATACCAGTTCATTCTTCCTTTGGCCAAGGCAGTACCATAGGGTTTGCTGCCCAGTACCCAGGTGGAGATGGTTACTCCCAGAGGATACGAATCCATGATGGCTTCCATATCGTCCACATAGGATATCTTTCGCTTGGAATCAGCATCGCCGTATATGCTTGGAATGGTGAAAGCAATCTCACCGGAAAGAGATATCTCGCTTACTTTGGTAGTGGAGATCAGCGGCAGGGCATCGATCCAACGAGTGATGAAGGCTGGTTTGAAACCAATGGTGCCGTCCAGGTTGGCCAGCCACATCTGGATGTTTTCGTTGCCAATGCGGGGACGCTTGTCAGAAACAGTTTCTGAACGGTATATGAGGGTACCACCAAGCTTGGCGAAGTCAGTAAACTGCCAATCAGCTCGCATACCAGCCAGGGTCTTGCGGGTTACATCAAACATCGAGCGATTTTCATAATCGATCTCGATCTTGGCGTCGGGATCCTTGCCTGCAGAAGTAAGGAATGTAATGCGGCCAAAATCGTAATCCACCAGGTAATCTACGTTTTCTTTTTGATCTATTCCGTTTACTCTTACACGCACGCTACCCTTCAGGATGCCGGTTTGGGAGAGTTCAATGGCCTCGCGGCCGATTTTCCCTTTTACAGAAAGGTAAAACTTCAGATTCTGGTAGCTGACGGCCTCGTGTTCTTTTTCATAGATCTCCACTTCGCCCAGGGGACGGAAGGGTTCCAGGAAAGGAAATACGACAAGACCGGAGGATAGATTCACTGTGGCGTCATCGCCATTTATGATGCCATCCCCGCTGCTGTCCAGGCGCAGATAATCCGTATAGGTGATCATCCCCCCCACACTCAATGAATCGGGAAGGTTATAGTTTCTGGTGTTATCAGAGTTTAAAGTATAGATATCCAGCAGGAAGCCTTCGCTCTTGATGTTGGTCTTATTCATGTTGTACACGTTGCGCATCTGGTAGCGCCAAACGTTATCTGGATCGGCGGAATCTGGTTCTTGATTCTTCTTACGAATCACGAAGGGATAGATCATCTCGTTATCAGGGATTTCGTGCTCCGCTTCATAATCCGCGGAGTAAACCATGCTGCCATCGCGGCGTTCGTATGTAACAGCCAGAGTGGCCTGACGATTTAGGGTCTTCATCACTGTAATAAAGCCGGCGTCGTAGTCCGTAATGTAATCCGTGCCTTCCACGAGTTTCTCGTAATGAGGAATATAGGACGTGTAGCTATTCACCCAGATGGTATCGCCAACTGCCAGAGGTTGGTCATTGGTGGTGATGGCATCATCGTAATAAAGATTCATGCTGCCATATTCGGGAAGAAGGCCCACATTCTTGATGATCCAGGAGCCATCCGAGGCAGTTTTAACGGCATTGTCTATCCATCCCATGGGATTATTACCGATATCTGCCTCACTATAAAGCTCATACAAAGAAGTGGGATCGGCCAGGAAATACATGGTGCGGGGTGCGTAATCCCTGCTGCGAAACACTACGCTGTCAGCCTGAGATTGCCCCACATAGGACATCGTATTCTTCTGTCCTTCTTCCTTGGAGGCAATCACCGAGAGATCCAGATCGCCATATTTGAACTTGCTGGTTACCCCGAAAAGCCCTTGCGAACTGGCATTATAGCTGATATACTTACTGCCGGCAAGGCTCAATGAGATGTTACCGGCTTCCACGCTTTGGACTATCTCATCTTCATCGCCGGTGTACTTGATGTTTACATTGTTGGGATCAAAAAGCTGATCATCCTGGTTGGAATTGTACTTCAAGTTTACAGCGATTTTTTCTCCAATAGTTCCGGTCAGGCGGAGGTTCGTCTCCTGCTCCATCTTGATATCCAGAGTGCTGCGGTTTTCAGTTTCATAGATGGGGATCTGTTTGCGTTTGGTGCTGCTAACCTGCATGGTGATCTTTTGGGTGCCATCCAGATTCAAGCGGCCGGCTTTGCTACCCAAAACACGCTGTACAGCCTTGGGGATGGCGATGGCAGGCAGATCGAGCACAAATTCGCCGATGAGGCCACCGGTACTTACTTCTGTGCTCTGGGTTACTTGTTTCACGTTTGCATTCAGCGACTTGCGAAATGTATGCGCCCGCATGTTGGCGAGGTAAGCATCAAAAGAAAGCGGGATGTCCGGGATCAATTTCTGCCCTGCCAATATGGTGGAGATGATTACCTGTTGTTTCTCAAAATCCACTTTCTCGGTGCGCTCAATAGCCATGGAGGGGATTTCGTATGGCTTGTTGCGATATACGTTTAGCCCCTTATCCAGCTTGTAAATATCCGCCTTATTGTTGATGAGGAGATAGTAACCAGGAAGATACAGCCTGGGCTCGAAAGTGTTTGCCAAAATGGCCAGAGGAATCAGGCAGAGCAGGATAAGGATCCGGACTTTCATGAAGCGTTGTTTTCCTGCTCGATTAGACGCATCAGAGCAAGGTAAAATCCTTTGAGAGTAAGCTGAGCATCGTAGATGTAATCATCAGGCATGAGGGGCTGAATCACTCCAGCCAATCCTCCCGTGAGGATCACCCGGTAGGGCGCCCATTGAGCGTAGCCCTCTGATATCTGGTCTATAAAGGCATGGATCATCAGAGCATGTCCGCGTACAATGCCGCTTAGCATCGCGTCATGTGTGTTATTCCCCAGGATACTCCCGGGGGCTTCAAGATTCACTTCAGACAACTGTGCTGCCTTCTCAAACAGATGCGCCGCCGCTGTCTTCATACCCGGTGCGATCACCACTCCAGCGTAGAGACCCGACGCGTTGATGAGCTGAATAGTGGTGGCTGTACCAAGATCCACCACGAGGGAACTACCCTGATAAAGCTGCCAGGCGGCAAAGGCGTTTGCCACCAAATCCGCACCCACAACAGCGGGATTCTCGATCACATAGCCAAGCCCCAAAGGCGAAAGACCATTGATCTCATACAACCTTGCGGGGCTGTATCGGGCAAACATTTGCTTTAGTACTCCGGTCATGAGGGGTACCACCGAGCCCAAGGCTACAAACGGGATGGAACAATACCGCGGCAAAGCGGTGAGGAATTGCTGATGAAGCGACTCCACACTGCAATCAGGATCCGTCTCCAGGCGAAATGCATCTTTAGCTTCGCCACATTCGAACACTGCGCACACTATATTGGTATTGCCGATATCCACGATCAGGACATGGCTCTTTTCAGCACTAAATGGCATAGTTCCTGCTCAATTATAGATTTTGTGAATACAAAAATAAACATGTGACTGTAGCCATTTACTAAAATGCCAAAGCTGGAAAATGTGTCAATGGATTTATCACTCCTTCTCCACCCTGATCCTACAGCGATGATCGCACTATTACCCCTGGCACCGGTAAAGTCATCAAACAGAGTGCATGCGCTTGGGCTTCCATTCATCTGCTATCATTACATTTAGACATGTATTCACTCAGAGATCACAGGTGGAGTCAGTGCATTGTTGACACTTGGCTACATGCAGCATTTACTCCGCGTATCTTGCGCCCTCTGATGACCTGAACACCACCCGAACCGGATTCAGGATTCCCGAATGGTTCGTGGAGCGTTCGTGTAGTTGATCGGGCCGAAGTACACTCGCTATGAATTGTGTCACCCTCCGGGCTGATTCCATTGTAATCTTGAGTTTTGTCCACGGACAGAGCTTCGGATGAACCATTGCCGGGTCGGTCAGCTTCATATCCAGGCGTCATTGAAAACGTCTGACCTTAAACATGCAAGGCTTATGCGATTGGGGCAAGCGATATTGATGATGGGCTGAATAAATGAAAAAAACGAAAACAATCACGATTCTGCTTGACAATAAATACATTGTCGATTATCGTGGGAATATCTGATTGAGACCTGCTCCAATTAGCATTTTTATCTCGCAGACTGGAAGCTCACCTTTTTTTGCATTACTGAAGAAGATTTATCACGGTGCAAGCACCGGAAATAAAGTCCAATTCATCGCCTAAAAGGAGGAATGATGAAACCTAGTAATTACCCACTAAGGGGGGGGTGATTCCGCCCTCAGGTTTGTGATGAGCAGAGTCAAGCTAGTACTTACGCTACTTGTCTTGATCTTTGCCGTTAGTTCAATGTCAGCTTACAATCTTTATGTGAATGCAGCGGCGAATCCCCTGAACGCCAATGGTAGCCCTCAACATCCATACAAAAAAATTCAGCATGCGGTTAATCACATATTAAACGATCCTGTTTTCCATAATTATGATAATCCATCTCAATGGGCAACCATTAATGTTGCCCCAAGCGAAACTGGATACAATGAGAACATCGTGATTGATTTCCGGGGGACAGGGCTTTCGACTTACCCGCTGCATCTCACCATGCAAGCTATGTCTGATAATCCCGAAGATTGTCCAATCACTATTAGCGATACTGATACTCCAGGCATTTTAGTCAAGGGAACCAGCATTAATAGCTTTAGCATTGATGGATTTTTTATAAAGCATGATGTGATAGAATTGCATGAATATGACGGTATAGTTATCGATGGGATTTCGCCATCAGGCTCATTTGGTACATTTAGAGTCGATAATTGTATATTTGAAGTAACCGCCGATGCAATACGTAATCAAGTAAGATATATTGACAATGTTATTGTGACAGATTCCAAGTTCCATTTTTGGTATGATATTCAAACTGCTTTAATAAATGATCCGCGTGGGATTGTGGTAGATAATACTGGCGGCCCAGGCGGGAACATAGATGTTCAAGTGGAGGGGAATGAATTTATATCTTACTATACGCCATGGAGTCATCCTGCACAAGCCATTTTTCTTGGGAATCCCTGTTCGGTAGCGACGATAGTCAATAATATTTTCAGTCGGTGTGCCCTCCTCACTTACGATAACGCAGAACGTGATCTAAGTATCTGTGACAATGAATTCTACGGGGCATGGATTCAGTGTGATGAACATGGAGGTCAACTGCAAATTGAGAATAACTTGTTTACCAGCTACTCGAATGAAGCCCACTTAATTCCTGCAATAACTTTGTTGGGTTATTCCTATCACTTTGGCACCCTTGTAGCAAATATCGTTGGCAATACTTTCAGTAACTGCACAGAATCTTTACATGTGCTTAGTAATGAATACATAGACCTAGGTACTCCTTGGGAGGTAGTGAAGTTAGTTTATCTGAAGAACAACAGTTTTTTAGGAAGTTCGTCAAGATTGAAACTTCAAAGAGGTAGCAATACTCAATCAAACAGAATTGTGGAATATGTTAACAACCTTTGTGCCTTGACGGGGGGGGATTTTTTCTGGATCACGAACCTGGACGATGAGTCTATAACCCTACCCAGTGATCAACTTATCCCTATTTCATATTCGCACTTTACGCAACTAACACCAAGTGCATCCTTGGATATCGATTCAAACACAGTTCATTATGGGAATGCACAGATAACGATGACTGAAGATACTGACGTATATGAATTGCTATGGAATGAAACAGTAAAAAGCCCCCTGATCAATGCCGGGTGTCCTGAGATAGACGGTGTGCCACAATATGATCCCGATGGCACTCCTCCCGACATCGGTGCTGTGTATTACCCGCATCATAGTCGCACGTATTTCTCTGGGGTAAGCCCTTCGAACATATATTGGTTGTCCTTCCCCGTGGTGGATGACCGCACCAATACCAACGGAGACTATTACTGGAACGAACTGGGACAGATGTTTAGTGAGTATATGCAAGGACCGCCCGATAATCCTTCCAACCTCAACAACATCAGCTGGAGTTATGATCCCGAGACATCTACTATGCAATACGATTTATTTAATTCTGAATGGAATCATCCCGAGCACCCCGTCACCCAGCCCAAGGGATACAAGGTTCAATTCGCTTCCGGCATTCATCCAGACGAGTTAACAATCAATGGCTTCAAGGCTGATCCCGTCTACACTCCGGTGGAATGGGTAGTATCGGTGGAACAGAATGGACAACAGCAGTTTTTCAAAAATTGGATCGGCTATTTTGTTCCCAATACCTACCGTGCAGGAAGCGCCTTATCTCGCTGTCTGCCGGGCAGCACACGCTTCAAATATCTGGACTACGTTTATGCCATCAAAACCCAATATTGGAGTACCCGCAGAATAGATTACGTAATGGGCAGCCCATGGGTGATCAATCCCAACACATATACATTGTCCGAAGGTGATATGGTGGAGCTGTTGTTGTTACCAGGTGCTCCCAGAGAAATGTTTTGGAGAACGGATATACCTCATACACCACCGATAACGAGAGAGCAATCAAAGGCATTTGAGTATGATGAAAAGCTTGATTACTCTACAGTATTCATAAGCTTCGATGCTGACGAGATGCCTACCGAAGTGGGTCTTTATGTAAATGGCGTGTGCAAAGGGGCCGCAGTGGTGGATAGTAGCCTGATTGATGTCTGTCTCTACAAGGACGACGCCAAGGATGGCGGCGAACTGGAGATCGTGTTCTATCAAGAAGGCAAGGGCAAGAAAGCGGTTCAGGGCTGGAAGACCTACAATCACGATAGCATGGTCTTTGAAGATACCGGCCTGAGAACTGACCAGATCGACGGATATGCCTACCTTTCTTTCAGCAACAAAGAAGGTGACAGTCCGGTACCGCTCATCACCTGCCTCAGCCAGAACTACCCGAATCCTTTCAATCCGGAAACGAACATCTCCTTCGTCCTGGCCAATGACATGCAGACCAGGTTGGATATCTACAATATCCGTGGACAAA
>JAEWNJ010000060.1 GCA_023392795.1 Candidatus Cloacimonadota bacterium | reverse complement strand
CTTCGGGTAGCCTGGTACCGGGTCCGAAGATTGCCGCAGCACCGTGCTGGTAAAGGAAATCATAATCAGCTGCGGGAATCACACCGCCCACTGTGACCATGATGTCCTCGCGTCCCAGTTTCTTCAGTTCCTCGATCAATTGCGGTAGCAAAGTCTTGTGCCCGGCGGCCAGGGAACTCATCCCGATCACATGGACATCGTTTTCCACTGCCTGACGGGCGGTCTCTTCGGGAGTTTGAAACAGAGGTCCCATATCCACGTCGAAACCCATATCGGCGTAGGCTGTTGCCACTACTTTCGCACCACGATCGTGCCCATCCTGTCCCATTTTTGCGATCAGGATGCGGGGACGGCGTCCTTCACTTTCGGCGAATTTATCGGTGAGGGCTCTTACTTTTTCGATGTCATCCATATTGGCATACTCGCTGCTATATACATTACTGATCATTCTGATTACTGCCTGATGGCGTCCGAATACATGCTCCATGGCGTCGGAAATCTCGCCCAGAGATGCTCTGTTTCGTGCCGCGTCGATAGCCAGTTCCAGCAGGTTTCCGTCCTTATTCTCAGCTGCTTTGGTGATGGCGGCAAGAGAGCTTTGCACCTTGTTCTCATCACGGTTTTTACGCAGCTGTTCCAAACGCGCTAATTGAGCGGAACGCACGGCGGAGTTATCCACTTCCAGCGTGTCGATTGGATCTTCCTTGTCCAGACGGTACTTATTGACACCGACGATGGTGTCGGCACCACTGTCGATCTTTGCCTGACGGCGGGCGGCGGCTTCTTCGATGCGCATTTTGGGCAACCCTGTTTGGATGGCTTTTGCCATACCGCCCAGACCTTCCACTTCCTGGATATGTGCCCATGCACGGTGCATCAGATCATTGGTGAGGGATTCCACATAGTAGGATCCAGCCCAGGGATCGATCACTTTACAGATGCCGGTCTCACTTTGCAGATAAAGCTGAGTGTTTCTGGCGATGCGCGCGGAGAAATCCGTAGGCAGGGCGATAGCCTCATCCAGTGAGTTTGTATGTAGGCTCTGAGTGTGTCCCATAGTTGCAGCCAAAGCTTCAATGCAGGTTCGGGCAACGTTATTGAAGGGATCCTGTTCGGTGAGGCTCCAGCCCGAGGTCTGAGAATGCGTTCTCAGTGCCATGGATTTCGGATTCTTGGGATTGAAGCCTTTGATGATCTTTGCCCAGAGCATCCTGGCGGAGCGCAACTTGGCAATTTCCATAAAGTAATTCATCCCTTCTGCCCAGAAGAAGGACAGGCGGGGTGCAAAGACGTCGATATCGATACCGGCAGCGATTCCTGTACGGGCATATTCCAATCCGTCGGCCAGAGTGTATGCCATTTCCAAATCTGCCGTGGCTCCGGCTTCATGCATGTGATATCCGGAGATGCTGATGCTGTTGAATTTAGGCATTTTGCGCGATGTATAGCTGAATATATCGGCAATGATGCGCATGGAAGCTTCCGGCGGATAGATATAGGTGTTACGCACCATGTATTCTTTGAGGATGTCGTTTTGGATGGTGCCATTGAGCAATTCTGGCTTCACGCCCTGTTCTTCCGCGGCAACTATGTAAAAGGCCATAATCGGGATCACTGCGCCGTTCATGGTCATGGAGACGCTCATCTGGTCCAGCGGGATTTTGTCGAAGAGAATCTTCATATCCAGAATGCTGTCCACGGCCACACCGGCTTTGCCCACATCACCGATTACGCGGGGATGATCGGAATCATATCCACGATGCGTGGCCAGGTCAAAGGCAATGGAAAGCCCTTTTTGCCCCATGGCCAGGTTGCGGCGATAAAAGGCGTTTGATTCTTCTGCGGTGGAAAAGCCCGCGTATTGGCGGATGGTCCAGGGACGTTGTACATACATGCTGGGGTAAGGCCCTCTTAGGAAGGGGGCTATTCCGCTCATATAATCCAGATGTTCCAGGTGCTCCAGGTCACTTTTCCCGTACAGGGGCTTCACCTGAAGCTGTTCGTTGGTATGCCAGTTACCTCTATCTATGTTTAGGCTTGATTCTTCAGCCTTGAAAGCTGGTTTTATCTTTGCGAAATCGGGTTTCATAAGTTCACTCCCAGTTTCTGTGCCAGATCTCTAAGCGTATCGTAGAGATTGGCCCGGATGTGGATATAGAGATCGATGCCCAGGCGGGAATACTCTTCCGTCTTATCTTTGGGGAAGCCTGCCAGGATCATGTATTTACCCAGTCGTTCGCAAAGTGGAGCGACTAGATTCTCATAGTTTTCGTCTGTGCTGCAGATGCAGAATGCCCGGGCGCCTGATGCTTTGGCCGCGGCCACTGCTTCGTCGATAGTGGTGTAACCGCTGCCAGTAATGACTTCGAAACCGCCCACGGAGAAGAACCCCGCGGCGAAATCGGCACGCGCTTTGTACTCAGCGATGCTTCCCATGGTGAGCAGGAAGATCTTTTCCTTGCTGGCGGATATCCTGGCGCGCAGAGCTTCCAGTTTCGCCACAGCGCGGGTCTTTGGTAACGCACCCTTGTTCAGGGTAACTGCCACGTTTTCCGATTGATCCCCTGCCTCTCTTATCTGCAGGGCAGTATCGGCGGGATTGGCATACATGTTTACTCCCACAAAGACATCTTTTCGAGTGTGGGCTGCGTCAATTCTTGCTTTGGCGCTTACAGCAAGCTGTTCGTGGATTTTCCCTGCGATCAGGCATTTCACCATACCACCTTCGCCATCAATTTCCTGCATCAGATTCCAGGCCTTATCGGCCAGTTGCTGAGTGAGGCTTTCGATGTAGTAACAACCGCCGGCAGGATCCAAAACCTTCGTAAAATGGGCTTCTTCCGCCAGGATCAATTGCTGATTGCGGGCGATCCGGCTGGCAAACTCGCCAGGTGCGTTTACCAGAGTGTCAAAACGATCCACTTCCAGGGAATCAACCCCGCCGATCACGCCGCTGAAAGCTTCTGTGGTGGTACGGAGCATATTTACATACAGATCGTAGGTTGACTTATTGAAGGTGGCGGTTTTACCGTGGATCCATACTTTTTGGGATTCGGTATTGCCTCCCCAGGCTTTGATCATTTCTGCCCACAACAACCTGAATGCGCGTACTTTGGCAATCTCCATGAAGAAATTGGAGCCGAGCGAGAGCTTCACCGCCATGAGTGGGGCAATGCCGTCGATCTCCATCCCGGAGGCAGTGAGACCGTGTATATATCCTATCGCAGTGGCCAATACGTACGCCAGTTCCTGTGTAGCGCTTGCTCCGGCAGCTTCATACACCGTTCCGTCAATAATCATCGCGGGCATTTTGGGCGCTTTTTGCGCTCTTGTTTGGAGCTTGCCCAATACTTT
>JAEWNJ010000005.1 GCA_023392795.1 Candidatus Cloacimonadota bacterium | reverse complement strand
ACATTGCGTTATGAACTTACCGTGATCTCGCTGAAGCGTTCGCTGGCCAAGATGCACGGCGATACCTATGTAAATGGTGAGAAAGTGGCTGAAGGAGACTTCATGGCCATGATTACAAAGAGGAACGTATGAACCAGATCCATCCCACCGCCATCATCAAAGAAGGCGCGATACTTGGCGACAACTGCGTGATTGGGCCCTACTGCGTGATCGGAGAACACGTGGTTATGGGTGATAACAACATCCTGCACAACAATGTGATTCTGGATGGTCACAGCAGCTTTGGCGACGGAAACAAGATTTTCTCCTTTGCCGTACTTGGCACCGATCCTCAGGATCTGAAATACGCCGGAGAGCCTACTCGCCTGAGAATTGGTTCAAACAATACCATCCGCGAGTATTGCACGATAAATCGCAGTAACCAGATGGAAGAAGATACCGTCGTGGGCAACAATAACCTCCTGATGGAATATGTTCACATCGCCCATAACTGCCAGATCGGCAACAACTGCGTCATTGCCAACGTGGTTCAATTGGCCGGGCACGTACATGTACATGATTTTGCCACCATCGGCGGCTTGACTGCAGCACATCAATTTGTGCACATTGGGACCCAAGCCTTCGTGGGTGGGGCATCTGCTGTCAAGAAGGACATCGTTCCCTTCTCCCGCGGACAGGGAAATCCCTATCAAACAGTGGGTCTGAATAGCGTTGGACTGATGCGCAAGGGCTTTTCCACAGACGATATCGCAGCCATCAAGGTAATCTACAATCTCTTTTATCGCGATAAGCTGAATACCACCCAAGCTTTGCAGAAAGCGGAAAGCATGGATCTGACTCCATTGCAGAAAGTCTTTGTGGATTTTGTAAAGACTGCCGATCGGGGAATCTCGAACTAAATATATTCACTGTAATAGCTTAACCGCAGTGCATGTATCCTGATCGCTGCCCTTTTGACGGCGTTTGTCACTTCTGTACCAAGCCCTAATCAAGCCCTTATTATGAAGGCTTGATTTGGGCTATACTATCGCCTGATCAAGAGCCCAAAGGGGGAGGGGGAATCCTTATGAGTCGTATTGGATCGAAACTCTGTCCCAGACATCAGGTATTCAGTTCAGTCGAAATGTAATATATCATATCTCCATAGCCATCAACACGCGCCATTCCTGATTGTGCAGCTTGACTGTAGTCCAGCTGGAGCGTTTCAACACTTTATCCAGATGCCCTGCAGATTGGAATACATACTCGCCACTTCCTGAGGCTTTGGCAGCCATGCTTTCACCCAGTTTCAACAGGCTTTCATATTCCCTGAACATAGAGTCATGAAAGAGGTTTTTGCCGATCTCACGTTCATCCAGATCATAGATGATGTAACCATCTCTTTGCATAATGCATAGTTCGTGGTTGGAAGGCACATTGATGTCTTTCAGGATGCCATCGATCATGATGACAGGATTGATCAAAAGACTCACCGATCCGATCAGCTTCTTCCCTTCAAACACGGGATAGGCAATGCTGATGGCGGGTTGACCTTCGACAGAGAGGAAGCCGTCACTAAAGACGGGACGCTTGTCTTTGCGCAGGATCTGGACGTGGGATTGACCGCTGATGTCTCTGCCCTCGGAATTGCGATACTCAGAAGGTTCTACATACCTGATACGCCCCTCCGCGTCTATAAAAGCTGCATCGACGATGGTGATATGCTCGTCCAAAAGCTTATTCAGTAAACCGCGTACATCGTATTCTTTCTTCCAATTCAGCTTGCTATCCTTGATCAGGGCTCTCGTGCGTTGATCCAGGTCGTTCAGCCTTTGCTGCAATTCGCTGCTGAAGGTGGCCAGAGATATATCCTCTTTGTTCTGGCTCTCCATTGCCCCACGCTCCACCAGGATCAAGCGCCAATCCAGCGAAGGCAGCTTGGCATATCTTCCCTTTCGCGTAGTATTGCCCAGATCATACTCAATCTCCCCGTCACTGCCTTTCAAGGCTTCACTGATGGCTTTGGTAAGAGAAGGTGTGCCCTGCGTGAACGCATTCATAAAGATGAAGTCTTTGTCCTGATCCAGCATCGTAAGCCCCTGATTATTCACAGCGAACCAGGTGTAGTCCTCGGGAATATTCAGCTCACGATTTACCCTCAAGTGCATATCATCCAGAAACAACGATGAACCAAGCGCACCTACCACTTTCCCCTGAACGATAATCGGAGCAGCCATCAAAGCCGATTTCTGCCCGCTGGAGCGGCTGTAAATCTCATAACCCAAGACAGGATTTCCGGCGAATAGGGATTCAAAATAGCCGCGATTTGAGAGGTTCAAATTGGTGTAACCCTTGTCCACGCTATAGTAATTGCCATCAGGCAATACAAAGAAATAGACCCCGGGTAATCGGTGGGAGATAGCTTCCAATTGCGGATATATGGCTTCCCACTTGGCGCTTCCGGCTTCGGGACTGCGAGCTATCTGCTGCAGCATGGCCAAAGTATCCATGCACAATAGGTCAATGTAATGCGCAGCCGAGGTGGCAGCCATGCCAAGCATTTTATTCTCCCCAGCATGGGCATACGCGAGTATCAAAATCAGTAGGAACATAAGTGTAAAGCGTTTCATATTTAACCTCAATGTGTTATCTCTTTCTAAAGACAAGCTTACGGATTCCAAACAGTTGTTAATATATTTTAACGAATTTGCATGCTTCACCAGAATCCAGTGATGGCTGTATGCGTGACACTCCTCACTCTCGCCATCAAGTAATTGAGGGATCGCCAGAGCTCTGTGTGATATGGGATAAGGGTACCCAGAAATTAGTTCCCACTCTCCTTTTTGGGTGGCATAAGAGTGTATAAGTATGCATTTGATTGATACCCCCGAGAGAAGGATACGAAGCTCCAAGTGTTTGCTACCTCGATGTTCATGTCCATATCAATGAACTCAATGGCATTCCCTGGAACCACGGCATAAGGAACAACCCAATCCTGATCGCCCTCCTGCTTCGATATCCAGATACTATCAGCCCAAGTGGCGTTATTGGTCCAGAACAGTCTGATCCGGTTGGGCTGGTTCCAGTTAAAATCATTCCCTACATTTATAGGATGGGGCACAAGGAAGTTCAACTGAACCTCTTCTTCTTCCGATTCAC
>JAEWNJ010000144.1 GCA_023392795.1 Candidatus Cloacimonadota bacterium | reverse complement strand
GAATCCACCGTGAAGCGGATAATCAACGGACTAAGAAAGCTAAAGGCTGCAGCCAAAATCACAAACAGAATTGTGCATAAGTACTTCAGCTTTAGCTGTTTCATATAATTTAGAACGAATCGGATAGCAGTCATTATGCTCTTCTCCCAAGCTCTGCTTTGATGTTACAACGGGTCTCTTGCCATAATCTTGAAGGTTGATTCGTTTGCGAGCCAGTACTGCAGGGGTGAATCCTGAACGCACCGAGCCCCGGATATACTTCTATAGATGCCGCGTAGGGATATCCTGAGGGAAATTATGAGATAAGGAGTGGAAGTCCTGACTCAATAGAAGCGGAAACCAGGATACAGAGGCACCATTCTCACACTATTTACTGCGGTTGCGAGTACATTAATATACTGTCTCATCGGTAGTTACCTCCTGTACCTGATATTTCATGGCGCAATTCTAGCGCTATATGATCCGTGTCAAGTGATATTTGCTGCAAAGGCTTAGTGCAGCATCAGCATTTTCCCGGTGTAGCTGCCTCTGGAACTTTTGAGGCGGTAGAAGTACAGCCCGGAGCTCTGCCTTTGCCCCCGCTCATCTTTACCATCCCAAACTACCTCTTGATGACCCGTACCAAAGCTTTGCCAATGGCGGATCAATTGTCCCTTTACGTTAAAGATCTCCAGATGTGCGCTATCCGCTTTCATCATGTCGAAAGATATGGTGGTAAAGGGTTTGAAGGGATTGGGATGGTTCCGCAGCTTCACGGGGCTGAGGCTGAGGTCTTCGTTTGAGACCACCGCGATCGTTAAGTGAGCAGGGATGGATTCTCCAGCAATGTATTCCGCCCGGATCTCCAGCTGGTATTCTCCCACGGGCAGCAAGCTCATCAGCCAGGAAGTATCCACCGAGCTGCCAATCAATTGACCATCCATATACACATTGTACTTTATGAAGGGTGATGTGCTGCCCTCGGCGGGGGCTTCCCAATAAATCAGGATTTCATTTGAGACATCATAACCGGGATTCTGCGGTGGATTCAAGGTCCCTGCGGAGTACTGCAAATTGCGGAAATGCTTCAAGGTGCCGTCATAATCGCCCAATACCAGGTCCAGATCGCCATCGTGATCCAGATCCGCCAATGCTGGAGCAGCGTTTTGCCCGGTGGAGATGCCGGCGAAGATGCTACCATTTGCC
Source organism: Candidatus Cloacimonadota bacterium (assembly GCA_023392795.1). Classification (GTDB taxonomy): domain Bacteria; phylum Cloacimonadota; class Cloacimonadia; order Cloacimonadales; family Cloacimonadaceae; genus UBA5456. The sequence continues at coordinate 9,477 of JAEWNJ010000144.1, read as the reverse complement.
ACCCAGCTCCCGTCCTCATTCAGATAGCAATGCAGGTCACCCCAGGAATCACCCGCCAAAACGTCGATATCGCCATCTTCATCAAAATCGCCAAAGGTGGGCGAAGCATCAGAACTGGCGTCTATACCGCTGAAGTACCCCGCCTGTTCCTGCCAGTTTGGCACTGCCGCAGTGCCGACATTCTGCAAATAAGCCAGATATCCATCTTCATTGCCTACCGCCAGATCCAGATCACCGTCAAAATCCATATCAATCAGGCGGGGGCAGGACCATCCGCCTACATTTACTCCCATGAACATAAAGGAATTATACACCAGCGCAGTGCCTGTGTTACGATAATAGTACAGATTCCCGCTCAGATCCCCCACGATCACATCGGTGAAGCCATCGTTATTTACATCACCGGCGGTCACCGAGGCATAGATGGAATGATCGATTCCGGAAAAGAACTCGCTGTTTTCAGTCCAGGCAGGACTATACATCGTTCCGGTGTTTTCATAGTATTTGATATAACCCATTTGCGTGCCGAGCAGCATGTCCAGATCGCCATCGGAATCAAAATCGCTGAAGAAGGGACTGCTGGCGCCGCCGACGTCGATGGTGCCGCCAAAGAGAGTGGTATTTTCCTGCCACACCGGAGCAGCAGCGCTGCCGGAATTGATGTAACATCTCAGGGGACCATCCGCGGTACCATGGAGCAGGTCAGGCACCCCATCACCATTGATATCTGCCAGATCTCCGGAATTCCAATATGTATCAGCGCCCAAACCGGCAAAGAGAGTGCTATTATCCTGCCAGTCAGCAGCTTGGGCACTACCGTCATTTTGTAGATAGACAAAGCCATGAATATCTCTGCCAATCAGGATGTCTATATCACCATCGGCATCAAAATCGCAAAACACGGGATAGGCATACAGCCCCACATCCGTCAATTGACTGGCGTTACTCTCATCAAATGCAGGTGCGGCAGGGGTTCCGGTATTCTGATACAGCTTTACTGCGCCACTCTCGCTGAAGCCAACGACCAAGTCCAGATCCCCATCGCCATCGATATCCGCCAGATCCGGGATAGGATAACTGCCGTCATTGACGCTGGAAAAAACGCCGGGTACTTCACTAAAGCCGTGTTCTGCAGTCCCTGCGAAGAGATGAAGACCACTGAATCCACCGGTGATTAGATCCAACACTCCATCGCCGTTTAGATCGGCATTTATCGCCACTTCGGAATCCAGGGAGCTGATGTTTGGCAGATAGTCCGTGCCTACCTGATATTCTGGTGAGGAGGTTCCTCCGATGTTTTCTATATAGAGTGGTGCGCGATTGGTATTACCCAGCCAGATATCCCAATCACCGTCTCCATCAAGATCAGTGAACCTGGGCTGTGAAAAGGTCATGCTGGGGATGCCGGAGGGATTGAATAACGCGTTGTCCATCTCCCAAGGCTGGGCGTATATGGAACTGAGAGCGATACATAAGAGAACAAACAAACTTAGGACGCGCATGGAGTACTCCTTTTATGTAGGTTTCGCCTCTGGCTGCCAGAATCGCACAGGTTCTTTACCGACACATCCATCATGCAGAGGGCACGAGAGGCTACCAAGCAACGGATGCGCGAGTGCACATTATCGTCAAGAACTTTCTCTGAGCATAGCATGAATTCTGGAAAGACCCATGGCTCCCCGACCTTTACAAGGTCCAAACACCCGAGTATCCCAAGAAAAAGCTTGACTCCCCGCTCTTGACCAAATCTGATGGGCGAACATGAAAATGATCTCGAAAAGGATTAGCAAATGGTAGGAATTGCACTCACATACACTACCTTGGGGATAGACGCGCTACAGGTGACGGTAGAATGTGACCGCGATGGCAACATGAATCACAATGTGAATATCGTGGGGATGCCCTCAAACTCGGTGAAAGAGAGCAAAGACCGGGTGTTTGCCGCGGTGCGCAATAGCGGTATCTCTTATCATTCCGGGCGTTATACCATCAACCTCGCGCCTGCGGACATCAAGAAGGATTCCTCGTCGCTGGATCTGCCAATCGCCATATCCATTCTGATGCACAACGGCATGATTCCTGCCATCGCTCTAAAGAAGATTGCCCTCATTGGCGAGCTTTCTCTGGATGGCAATGTCCGCCCGGTTGATGGCGTCCTGCCCATCGCCATTGCCGCCAAACGGGATGGCATCGATACCCTCATCGTACCTTGGGAAAATGCTGAAGAAGCCGCCATTATCAGCGACATCACCGTTATCCCGGTTACGTCCTTATCGGAGACCATGCAATATCTGCGCGGTGAAAACACCATCATCCCTGCAACAGTGGATCAGGACAAAATCTTTCAAGTGCTAAACGACTTTCCTCTGGATATGCACGACGTCAAAGGCCAGTATCAGGTGAAGCGCGCGCTGGAAGTAGCTGCAGCAGGAGGACATAATCTGCTGATGATCGGCCCTCCCGGAAGCGGTAAAACCATGCTTGCACGCCGGGTACCCACCATTCTGCCGGAGCTTACTCTGGACGAAGCACTGGAAGCCACCAAGATCCATTCTGTGGCGGGCTTTTCCAAAGACTTCAAGAACGGAATCCTTACTACGAGAGCCTTTAGGGCACCTCACCACACTATATCGGATGTGGCCCTGATCGGCGGAGGAGCATTCCCAAAACCGGGAGAGGTCAGCCTCTCACACCGGGGAGTGCTGTTTCTGGATGAATTGCCCGAGTTCAAGCGCGGAGTGCTGGAAGTGCTGCGTCAGCCCTTGGAAGATGGGATTGTGACCATTTCCCGGGCCAGCACCAGCCTCACTTTTCCCGCGGAGTTCATGCTGATCGCCAGTATGAATCCCTGCCCCTGCGGTTACTTTGGGGCAAATATCCCCAATCATGTCTGCGGCTGTGACAGCGGCTCGATCACCCGGTATCGCAACCGCATTTCCGGTCCGCTATTGGATCGGATCGACATCCACGTGGAAGTCCCCACAGTACAGTATAAAGACCTATCTGCCCTACCCACGGGCGATACCTCCGCCACCATCCGCGCCAGGGTAAATAAAGCCCGCGAGATCCAACACCGGCGCTTTGAACAGGCGGGGATCTTCAATAACAGCCAAATGAATAGTAAAATGCTCCGAAAGTATTGCGTGCTGGACGATGCCAGCCATGCCCTCCTCCAGAATGCCATCGACAAGATGGGCTATTCTGCCCGGGTTTTTGACCGCATTCTGAAGGTTGCGCGCACCATTGCCGATATCGAGGGCGTGGAACGGATCAATAGCGATCACATTTCCGAAGCCATTCAATACCGAAGTCTGGACCGTAAATACTGGAGTTAATGGGAGATAATATGTACCGCTACATTATTTTATGCCTCACCCTCAGCCTGATGCTGATGACGGGCGCTTGCTGCTCAAGTAAACAGGCAATACAGCCCGAAAACCTGCCGCTGACCAGCCTGGATCACACGATCACCGCCACCGAACTGGCAGATCAAAATAATGGTTTTGCCTTCGATCTTTTTGGCAAGCTGCACACCCCCGGCAAAAACCTCTTTCTCTCGCCATACAGCATCTCCAGTGCCATGGGCATGGCCTACACCGGTGCCAGAGGCAAGACTGCCGCTGAGATGGGAAAGGCCATGAACTTCGCTTATGCCCCCACGCTGCAGCATGCCCTGTTTGCCGCATCCGGCAAGATGACCAAATCCGTAAATGACCGCAAGATTGCCCAGCTTTACATTGCCAACGCTCTTTTCAACGACAAGAGCAATGAAGAGTATCTGGTTCCGGAATACGCCAATACGCTGCAAAGCTCCTTTGGCAGTGAAGTGCATCATCTGGATTTTGCCAAGGTAAAACCCACCACGGATTACATCAATTCCTGGGTGGAAAAACGCACCAATGAACGCATCAAAGACATCGTTTCCGAGGATCAGATATCGGGCAACAAAGATGGTCTGGTGCTGGTAAACAGCATCTACTTCAAATCACCCTGGCTGTCCCAATTCAAGAGTTCAAACACCGTAAACGACAGATTCTTTACCACTTCCCAAAAAGAGGCTGACAAGTATATCAGCTTGCCGTTGATGAAGCAAACTGGCGACTTTGCGTATGCCGATGTGCCTGGGGGACAGATCATTGAGCTGCCCTTTGAGGATAGCGATCTGGCGATGATCTTCATGCTGCCTTCCGATATCGACGCCATCACCGCGAAGCTGGACGACAAGACCTGGCAAAGCTGGATTAAAGCCCTGGAAAATAGCCAAAAAGTGGAAGTAATCCTGCCCAAGTTTCGTTTGGAACAAACCCTGGACGCACTCCCCGAGACTTTCCAGGCCATGGGCATAAAAGACGCTTTCGATCCCTACAAAGCAGACTTCAGCGGTATCTTATCCAATACTGTCCCGGGACGCATCTACATCTCAGAAATCGTTCACAAGGCATTCCTCGAAGTTACTGAAACCGGCACCGAAGCTGCCGCCGCCACGCAGGTCGGCTTTTCCAGATTGTCCTATACCCCCCCAGACCCCGACGTGAAGGTGTTTCGCGCCGATAAACCCTTCCTCTGCATGATCGTGCACAAAGAGGCCAACGAGATCCTCTTCATGGGCAAAGTGCAAAATCCCGAACCGATTAGCGAGTAAAGATTTAGCCTGTTTCACAAGGGTGTTGCTTTATCCAACGAAGCGACACCCTTTTTTTACTGACACGTGGATGAGCTTCCTTTATCCCGTTATATTCCGACACCTTATCATCTTCATTGATCCCGAAACCAATGCCAATGGCCAAGCGTAGCATTTTTGATACGGGCTTCGCTGGCTTTCCAGCCACCTGCCACTCTCCCGGATTCCTCTTCCGTCCCACGCAAGAGGGTGGCAAGAGGGTTGGTATTTGCGAGCAAGCCACGAGATGGCGACAAGCGGGAGCTTGCCACCCCAATTCGGCCACTTCCCGATGCCTGCCCACTCGAGTTGGAAGAGATCCTTAAAACTTTGTTTTCAGCAGGTTAGCATTACTTACCACGGTAATGGAAGAGATTGCCATGGCGATTTCCGCGATCACGGGGTGTAGCACTCCGAAGGCCGCCAGGGGGATGGCAATGAGGTTGTAGAAAAAGGCCCAAAAGAGATTCTGGCGGATCTTTTTGAAAGTTTCGACGGAGAGTCTGAGCGCTAGCGGAACCAGTTTCAGATCTCCCCGGAGCAGAGTGATATCGGCTGCTTCAATGGCGATATCCGTGCCCATGCCCATGGCGATGCCGATGTCGGCTTGTTTGAGCGCGGGGGCGTCGTTGATGCCATCGCCAATCATGGCGACCACTCTGCCCTGTTTTTGCAGCTCTGCCACTTTTCCGGCTTTATCGGCAGGAAGCACGTTCGCCATCACGTCCTCAATGCCGCAGAGATCAGCAATTGCTTTCGCGGTTTCGGGATTGTCGCCGCTCATCATATAGGATCGGATGCCTTTGATTTTCAGCGCTTGCACCATTGCTTTTGCTTCTTCCTTGATCGTATCAGCCACGTAGAAGACGGCGATAATCTCTTTTTCATCAGCCAGATAGATCTTGCCGGCGTAACTGAGGGAGGGATCGGTAACGACGCTGGAGCCGTCCAGACCCAATTCCGTCATCCAATGCGAGCTGCCCAGGCGGTAGGACTGGCCGTCGATAGTGGCGGCAATGCCCCGTCCGGGACTGGAGCTGAAGTCTTCCCGCGCGGGGGCTTGGAGATTGCGCTGTTGTGCCGCGTTATTGATTGCATTTGCCAGGGGGTGTTCCGAAGCCAGTTCCAGCGCGTGAGCTATCGTGAGGGCGCTGTCCTGATCCCCTTTCAGGGTCTGGATCTGCAGCAATTCCGGTTTACCGTGAGTGAGAGTGCCAGTCTTGTCAAAAACTACGGTATCCACATCCTTCATGCGCTGCAAAGCTTCGCCGCTGCGGATCAGAATGCCTTTATTGGCACCGATCCCGGAGCCCACCATCAGAGCGGTGGGAGTTGCCAGGCCCAGGGCACAGGGACAAGCTATTACCAGGGTGGCGATTGCAGCCATCAATGCTGCCGCAATCCCTGATGTGGGCAGGCTTAGCGGGATAATCGTCGTGATTGCCAGCGCCACAGATTGCATGAAATCGGGGACTATCAGCCAAAGCAAGAAAACAGCTGCCGCGAGGACCATGATGATGGGTACGAAGATGGCAGTGATCTTATCCGCCAGAAGCTGGATGGGAACTTTGGAATGCTGGGCTTCGCTGACCAGTTTGATCACCTGGGCCAGGAAGGTTTCGCTGCCCACTTTTAGCGCCTTGGCCTGAAAATAGCCGTCCAGATTGATCGTGGCGCCCAGCACGGGATCACCCACGGAACGGGTGATGGGCATGGACTCGCCGGTGGCGATCGATTCATCCAAAGATGAAGTGCCGCTAACGATTACGCCATCAGTAGGGACTTTGGTGCCCGGCTTTACGATAAAGACATCCCCGGCCTTGATCTTGTGGATGGAGATTTCCTTTTCGCTGCCATCTTCGGCCAGGATCAGAGCGGTTTTTGCACCCAGCGAGATAAGTTTGCGGATGGCCTGTGATGCCTTGCCGCGAGCGCGGTTTTCCAGATAGCGGCCAGTGAGATGGAAGGATAGGATCATCGCGGCAATGCCGGCAAAATCGTGGGGGGAAATGCTCTTTACCACCAGGGATACAGGGCTTACCAGCAGCGAGGCGATGGTGCCAAGGGCGATCAGGACGTCCATATTGGCAATCCCCGAGGCCAACGATTTGAAAGCTGAAATATAAACATGACGGGCAGGGATCAGCATGGCGATCAGCGAGAGGGCAAACATCACCCAGGCGTCTGCAGAATGTCCCAGAATGCTGGTTTTCAGGAGCATGTGAGGAATCATAAAGACGATCACCAGAGCGGTAATCACCCAGCTAATCAGCATGCGGCGAAAGGCTTCGTGCATCTTGCGGATGTGTTCATCCTCACCCAAATGCAGAGTGTCCCTCACGCTGAAGCCGAGAGAGGTGATGCTGGCGAATATCCTGTCCTGCTTCAGCTTCCGCTCATCGTACTCCACCATCGCTTCTTCCAGGGCGAGGTTTACGTGCGCTTTGGCTACTCCGGGAAGCGCGCTGAGCGCTTTCTCAACATTCGCACTGCAGGACGCGCAGTGCATTCCATCTATTCCGATCTGTAACTGCATAACAATCTCCAATGTATATCTGTAAGATATGATATGCAGATTTTGGGATCAGACAAGGATAATACCCGGAGCTGATTCGGATTGTGGGTAACCGGCTAATAGACAAATCAATCGCATAGAGTTCCTGGCAATACGCATTGGTTCTCCTTCATTCTTCCAGATCAGTAATTATCTATATCATGATGTTATGTTATGTTATGGTGACATGCATATATTATTCCATACGTGCAATTGTTACATCTTTTACTCGGGTAAGAGGGGTGACGCGATAAATCACGGTGGTGCGCAAGCAGGGCTATGTATCCCTCCAACTCTTTCGCTATGTGACTTGCTGGATGTAGTGGGGTTTACGATCCCTGAAGATGGCTTTCGATGTACTGCAGGATGGGGGTATTGTCAAAGCTCTTTTCAAAGGCGCGCAGTACTCCCAGGCTCTCAAAGCGGTCGAAAATGCCTTCCTGCAGCATGCCGGATAGTAGGATTACAGGAGCTTTACAGCCCAGTTCCCGGATTTCCGCGATGGTATCCAGCCCGTTTACTCCGCCCAGGTTCAGATCCACCAGCAGCATATCGTATTGATTGCGGGATAGCAGGGCCAATGCTTCCGCGGGGTTGCCAGCCTTGTCGCAATCGTGTCCACGCTTGTGACAACTGCGTTGGAAGAGCTTGCAGATGCCTTCTTCATCATCCAGAATCAGCAGTTTGAGTTTGGCACGGCTCTCTGCCAGCAGACCGCTGATCAGCGGACCTATCAGTTTGGCGGAGAAAGGCTTTTGGATGAAGGGCAGATCGGGGTCGATGATCCCATGCTGTGCTATCACATCATCGGCGAAACCTGACATATAGATCATCTTCTGTTCCGGGTTTATTCTTCGGATGGCGTCCGCGAGATCCTTGCCGTTCATGGATGGCATCACCACGTCGGTGATCACGATATCGAACTTTTCCCCCCTCTCAAAGCGTTTCAGGGCAAGCAGCGAGGAATTGTTGCACTCCACCTTGTAACCCAGATTGGTGAGCATCTTTTGCAGGATCTTGCATAGCGCGTCCTCATCTTCCACGATGAGGATTTTCTGGCCTTTCCCCCGCCCGGAAGCAGCAGTGCGATCCGCTTCGGCAGCTCCTGATCTGATCTGCAAGGCGGGTAACAGCACTTTCATGATGGTGCCCTTACCCGGTTCGCTATATGGCATGATCACTCCGCCTGCCTGTTCAATGATGCCATAGGCGGAAGCCAGGCCAAGACCGGAGCTCTTCCCATTTTCCTTGGTGCTAAAGAAAGGCTCGAAGATGTGAGCAAGGGTCTCTTGATCCATCCCGATTCCGGTGTCTGAGATGCTCAGCATCACGTACTTGCCAATTTTGAGGTTGGGGTGAAAATCGGCGTAAGTGCCGTCCACTTCCTGGTTTGAGGTGCGGATCCGCAATTTTCCGCCCTTGGGCATGGCGTCTTTGGCATTGATCACCATATTGATCAGCACTTGTTCGATCTGGCCGGGATCAGCTTTTACGTAGGCAAGATCATCGTTTAGCTGAAATTGCACTTCGATCTCTTCGCCGATGAGCCGGGAGATGATGCCATGCAGGTTGTTGATCAGGTTGTTAATGCTGATCTCCTGGTTCAGAATCACCTGATTGCGGCTAAAGGCGAGCAATTGACGGGTCAAATTGGCGGCTTTCAGGCCAGCCTTCATGATCTCTTCCACCGGTTCACTATGCGGAGAACCGGGAGCGATATCATCCAGCATGTCCTCAGTATAGCCCAGGATAACGGTTAAAAGGTTGTTAAAGTCATGTGCCACACCGCCGGCAAGTTTACCGATGGCCTCCATCTTTTGACTGGCCAGGAGCTGTTCCTTGAGTGATTTACTCTCGGTGATATCCACACAGGTGCCATCCATGGTGAGTTGCCCACCGATCTGTTTGCTGAGTCTGGCATACAGGGACACCCAAAAAGGTTTGCCATCAACGCGTTTTAGCTCCAGCTCATAATCTTCCACTACGCCCTCGTTTAGCAGTTCCTGTTTCAGCACTTCCCGTTCTTCGGGGCGGGCATAATGGTTTTTGATGTCGGTAACCGAACTGACCATAGCCTCAGGGCTGTCATAGCCGAACATGCGGGCAAAGGTCTTGTTTACATTGAGATACTTATCCTCAAATGAGGATTGAAACACGCCTGCCACGGAATCTTCGAAGAGCCGGCGATACTTCTCCTCACTGGCAATCAGGGCATTTGTAATCTTGTGTTTGGCAGTGATATCAGTCATGATGCCTACCGAAC
>JAEWNJ010000139.1 GCA_023392795.1 Candidatus Cloacimonadota bacterium | reverse complement strand
GACCCTTTCTATGGGCTAGTTTGGCTGCTGTTTCAGTGTGGGGGAGATCCGGCAGCACCGCAAAAACCACTTCATCAGGCAGATCGGCAAATTCTTCCAGAAGCTTTCCGGCGCTATTGCCAAAGTCGTCGATAATGATCACTACTGGAGGCATATCGTCATCTTCGGACCAGGTATATTTATATGCCTTAAGCGGGCTTTGATCGGCATTGGGAGCCGGTTCTTCCAGGGTCGTATCTTCAGGTTCTCCGGAGTATTCTTCCTGCGGTGTGTACTGATCTGATACATTATCTCCAGTTGCCTTACCTTTACAGGCAAAGAGGGCAAGCATGATAATCAGGGATAGAATTGCTATTCTTTTATAGTCCATGTTACTTTATCCTTGGGTTCCAGTTTTAGTTTATCTGCAGTGCCGGCGATGGTCTCCAGCACATACATGATCGGTTTTTCAGGGTAGATTTGATCTTCACTAAAGGGAGTGGTGTGTTTGGCGATGTTCACAACCAGGCTGTCACTATCGACGAAGAGCATATCCAGACTGAGGTATGTGTCCTGCATCCAGAAAGAATGGTAATCGGCGAAGTCGAAAACAAAGAGCATTGCTTGATTCTCAGCCATGCTTTCCCGGTATTTCAAGCCTCGGGCAAGTTCATAATCGGAGCTGACGATCTCGATCTCGAAGCTCGCTTTTAGTTCACCTTTTGGTGAGTGGATCTCAAGGCTGCCATCCTTGCGAAAAGTCGGTGTCTCCTCGGATGAGCTCTTGGTATCGGCAGCCCGGCACGACACGAAACTGATCAGGAGCACGAGTAGCAGGACTAAGCTTTGTACGTTCTTCATTTGCTCAGTACCATCTTGCGTTCAAGAGATATGCCAGAGCTTTGCAGACGGTAGAGATATATCCCTGAGGATGCTTCCATCCCATTGGAATCACGTCCATCCCAGGTTATCTGATGTTTGCCGGCAGCCAGATTGCCCTGGACAAGTGTCTTGACCAATTGTCCCTTGAGATTGAATATTTGTAGCGTACTAAGGCCAGCCTGCGGCAGATAAAACGCGATAGTGGTGCTTGGATTGAAGGGGTTGGGATGGTTCTGGGCCAGGCTGAGGAGCAAATGGGGACTTTGGGGATCGTCCTGAGCCGAGGGATTCACTCTGATCACGCTATCGTAACCATTGATCTGAGCTGGAATAGTAAAGCTGTTGGCGGGATCGATCAAGCCTAAGCTATGGGTTGGGTAGAAATCATAACCGATCATGGCAAATCTGCCTTCAGAGGCATTGATGGCCTGCATCCAGTGGGAAGCGTTGTCGATGCTGATCCAGTCTATGGCATAAGGTGCGTCCATGTAAAAGCTGTGTAATGCGTCATTACTCTCGAAGCTAAAGCTGAGAGTGGATTCCTCCAGATGATTGGTGACCGATACTTCAGATAGGGGGTATGCTGTACCGGTTTGCACGGGGAATCTGAAGGCAGGATCGCTGACGTAAAGATAAACCATGTAAGCATCCAGAGCCGTTACTCCAGGTTGCATATCCAGATCGGAGGCCTGAAGATTTGTGATGATGCTGTTTCCTACGGTGTGCTCCAGTATGACTTGGGGATCAGACATGTCTATGATGCCATCGCCATTGGCATCTCCAAACAGAGCCAGAGAAGTATCCCTGCCTGAGATCAGCACATCGTCGATGTAGATGCCATCAGCGTTTTGTGACCAATCGCTACGCAGACGGAAGCGGAGATGGAAAGGACCGCCAACAAAGGAACCAATGGGGAAGACCTGATCTGCCCAAGTATCCTGGGATCCAGTGAAACTGCCGATCTCAATCCAGTTGCTGCCATTGGAAGAACCTTCCACATACACGTAGTCATAACCGGCTTCGAGATCCCATTTGGCGCGGAAGCTAAGGCTGGGATTCTGTATGCCGATCAGGGAAACAGGGCTGCTGAGGCGTACTGCTCGGTTCTGGTTGCTGCTGTAGTTGCCCGAGGGAGAATCTGTTAACACCCATGATCCGTTCACCTGGCTACGCCCCCAGCTCCCTGTGGTGATCCATGCGCCAAGATCGGTCTCAAAATCATCGCCAAACAGTGCTTCGCCCAGAACGATGACGGCGTGAGTGCCCAGATCTCCAGCTCTTAGCTGGATCTCTGAAGCATACATCGCATAACCGGGAGCGCTTACTTGCATCTGATAATTCCCTTCGTAGAGATCCGGAAAGCTGAAGCTGCCATCGGCATTGGTGATGGCAGTGATGGGGCTGCCGGTATTGATCGATACGTTTGCCGAGCCAATCGGGTAGCCTTCCAAATCTCTTACAACACCATTGAAATCCACTTGCTGAGCCATTTCCAGCCAGAAATCATGTGTTATATAACCGGTAGCAGGAACCGTCAATTCCACGCTTTGTGGTAGATGTCCCTCTGCTTTGGCCGTAACTGTGTAAGTACCGGGCATGAGAACCCTTTGAAAATCCCCTTGCGCTGGATCAGTATGGATCACTTTACCTACGCTTTCCACTTCGATGGTGGCGGCAAGGGGGACTGTGGCATTGCTCATCACTCTGCCCCTGATGCCCTTCTGAGCATATTCGATGAAGGATAGGATCGATTCCCGATTGTCGTTCCAATAGCCATCCAGGGTGGAGGCTGCCGGCCATTTTATATTGCTGACCTCTGCGGTTAGCTCGATGTTTGAAGTGAAGGCATAATTCCAATCTTGCATACTGCCGGTGATTATGTACCATGCCGCGCCGTTGGTGATGCCCTGATCAAACTCATCGCTGTTGTACATAGGGCTGTTGTGCATGGAATAGGTAAGGGACATATCGATCACCAGGTCATTATCCGGAGCTAGTGCATATGTGTAATCCCATGGGTAGTTCAATACCAAAGCACCGCCATGGAAGTTTATGCCGATAGCGAAGTTGTGCGCTTGGCTAAAGCTCATCATGGCAAGGTTTTCTACAGCAGTGGGATTGCCATCTGGATTGGTGATCCCGGTAGGCATGGGGAAATTGCGGTTCAGATCAATCCCTGCCGCATTATAGCGCTGTCCGATTACGTAGCCATCGGGATTCATCATGGGGGAGATCCAAAGCTCAGTGTTATCCACGATGCTGGTGATGCGGGGATCGGAGCCATAGCCCTGACACATCAAATTGATGGTGCGGATCAGCATGTCGTAGCCCACGGTTTCATCGCCATGAATGCTCCCGATCAGCTTCACTTCCGGTTCAGCTTCGTTTATCTGCACAAAATCGGAGATCTTCATTGCATAAAGCGGTCTGCCCTGCACGCTTGTACCATACTGGACCAGTTGGCATATAGAGGGATAGGTGTTCGCCACATTCTGCATGAAGGAATGGTATTCATCTATACTGTAGTATTGGTTTAAAGGATTATCGCTGTTACGAGTGCTTTCCAGTAGCTCCAAGTAGTAATCCCTGGCGTCGTCAGGCATCCTGACGGGATCATAGCCATTTGCCTGTAAGAGCTGAAATTCATTATCATCACGAAGGTAAACGGTGATTGCGCCTGTTCGGTGATTTACCTGATCGATGCTGATCTGCAGCTTGTTTATCACCTCTACGTCGTGAGTGATGTCCCAGCTTTGAATATGTGCTGGGAATGCTGCCAATGCCCCTGCCAAAAGGCAGAATGCAATTAGCACAAATAGCTTGTTCATCTATAAATCCTTCGCCGAATTCATATGATTTCCGGCCCTGATAAGTCTCTGGGTTGAGATGGTGCAATTTTGCAGCCGAAGCATAAAGAAAATGCCAGGTAACAGCACACATATCCGGATTTGCTTAATGCTGCTTCGTTCCCGATCTGACATGATTCACACTCGGACATTGACCGTACCTGGCAGGAACAATGCTTTTCCCAAGGGCTTTCCTGTCAACTAAAACCTCAGAGATAGGTTTACGGAGCTACGCCAGTCGATGTCATCCAATTCTTCCGAGACGGGTGTTAGCGTAAGCTCGAGGAACGACTGATTGTCAAATTGCCAGCTAACACCTGCTACTATGCTATACTCTTTCCAGGTGCCCCACATGTATTGAGGTTGGACGCTGTAATAGAACTCGCCGATGTCGTGACGGATGGTGAGCGATGAGATATAGCGACGGTTTTTTGTGTTTATCAGATAGTAGCGATCCTGCTCCACGGCGTATTGATTCTCTTCGTAGCTAAAGCTGAGATCGGCCATAAACGCTGAGCCGCGGTTGGTTCGGTAAGGCATCAGGAACCATTTGTCATCCCCTGCCCTGGCTACAAAGGGGAAGGAATCGAAGATCAAGCTGTAACGGAAAGCCAGCTGGCGATAAAGCTTGTCGGTATTCTCTGAGGTATATCCGAAACCTGTGTAGTCCGCCCGAATTTGGTAGGACTGGCTGAAGCAGAGCCGGTCTCCAAGCTGTACATCGGCCTGGGGCATGTAACTGATACTTTTTAACACGTAGTTACCAGCAGAGAGAAGAGAATCGATATACACATCCTCCCTGATCTCATAAGCAATGTTGTTTGCCAGGCGGATATGATCGCGGTAGTAATGCTTCCATGAACCGCGCACACTGCGAGTGCGAAGGTCATTATCCCACTTATGAAAGTTCTTGGGGAATTCGGTCTTCTGCAGTTCGATGGCCAGAGTCACCATCAAAGAATCGAAATCCGCATATTCCCAAGCCACCATGCTGCTCAGAGAGCGGTTTTCCAGATGTCTCGTATTTTCCGCGTAGTTAAAATCCTTAATGTTCAAATTGTGGGTGGCTTTCGCATTCAGAAACCAGCGCGGAGCGGGAGAATAGTCCATCTGAAGGCTCAGCTGATTGTAAAACTCCCCGTTGTTGCGGATGATGTTTTCGCTCATTGTTGTCCTGCGTTCCGAGTAGTTTTCATTCAAACGCAGTTCGATGCTTTCACCGGGGTAGTAGCTGAGTTCACTATTTATATCCAGTGTGCTACGCTTTTGGGTGTCGAGTTGCTGATAAAAGCTGCTTCTGCCGCCATCATTGGAGAGTAAATTGTAGATCTTGTCGCTTCGGCCGGAGATGGCAAAGCTATTATCCCAATCCAGATAATCGCCAGACCAGATAAAGCTCAGATTGGCGTTGGCCAGACGGTAAGCTTCCCAATCCAGAGAGCGATCTTCCAGATTTGCCGAGAGGCGCGCGTCAATCCTATCTCTCAAGGGGTGATAGGTAAATCCCCCTGATAGTTGCAACCCTTCACTCCTGATGTAATTTCCCGGCAGATAGCGATCCTGTTCGTTGCGGATCAATGCTCGTGCTTCTGCATTCACAGACAAACTGTCGATCGGATTGTAATAGAGCCGATAACCCAGGTTTCCGTTCTTGTTCACATAAGCGGTGGGATCCAGGTCACTGGCATCGTAATGAGAACTGTAATCCATAAAAAGGCTGTGTAAACCATTGCCCATTTGGTAGCCAAAGCTGCTGCCAAGCAATGATCTGCGGATCTGCTGATTAAAATTCAAGCGTTCTTCCCATGAGCTTTCACCATGGACGTCCAGTACCGCGTGTTGCAGCGGGAAAATCTGATACTGAAGCAGCGATTCCAATACGCGGGTGTTATCGCTGTTGTAGAAGTAAAACTCCACTTCCTTGCTTTGGGCAAAAAGACAAGGGCTAGAGAGTAGCCACGAGATCGCTAAGGCGAATAAAATCCGCTTCACTAATGGTCTCCGCTCGTTTGCCAAGATCGATGCCGCATGCTTCCAAAGCAGCCATATGATTTTTCCCAACCAGAGGGATCAGATTGTTTCTGAGGGTCTTGCGACGATGCGCGAAAGCAGCCGTGATGACTTTGTGGAATACATCGGGATGCCCGATGGAAGCCAGTATAGCCCGGGGACGCATCAGGACAACCGCCGAATCAACTTTGGGCACTGGATCGAAGTACTCCTTGCCTACCATAATCTTGATTTGGGTATCATACTTTAACCCCAGTCTAAGGGTCAGCAGCCCATAGCTCTTCTTGCCAGGTTTGGCTGATAGTCGTTCGGCTACTTCTTTCTGCAGCATCAGTACTATGCACTGAAAGCTTGCGCTGTGCTCTTCCAGCATGTAGAGCAGGGGAGAGGTGATCTGATAGGGGATGTTGGCCACGAGCTTGATCGGCGCTGGATATGCGGCAAGCTCAGCCGTCCAGTCCACCTTGAGGATATCCTTTAGTACCAGGCTGAAATTGGTTTGAAAGCGTGAAGCAAGGATTTCAGCCATACGCTTGTCCAGTTCAAAAGCGCGCACCTTGGCTCCTCTTGCCAGGAGGGCAGCACTGAGTATTCCTGGTCCCGGGCCAATCTCCCATACATGTTCACTGTTACGGATATCAGCCAGATCCACGATGGCTTCGGCAATGGAGGGATCGGTCAGGAAATGCTGTCCCAGTTCTTTGATAGCTTTCATCAGGGTAAAAGAAAGGGAGAGCCAGGCTCTCCCCTAAATCCGGGTAGGGATCTTATGCTGTGAGCTTTTCCGCAGGCAGAGCCTTGCAGGTCTTGCAGACCTTGATGCTCTTGTCGCCGGCTTTCACTTCATAGATTACTTTCACGCCAGTACGATGGCAGACCGGGCATTCCCCACGTCCAGCGTTCGGCATCTTCTTGACTTCTTTTCCACGATTGGTCTTCGGCATTTAGAACTCCTTGTATTTCCTAATATCTTTAGCTATTCACTCAAGAGTACCAAGATTACTGGGGGGCATCCAAAGTCAATGATTATTTTCTAAAAGAGTTCTTTGACCACTTCCGCAGGATCGAGACGAAAGTGGGAGTTCCTGCCTTCAAAGAAGTGATGAACCCTGATCAGGTGGATATTCAATGAGGAATAGGTAAAACTCTTTTTACTCTTCAGGTTTATCACTGTGGTATAGCTCTTACGATACATGCCTTGGTGCATAAAGGGGCAGGGCAGATAACCGCGTACCACTTCTGTAGTTACTTCCCACGTGTTTTCAATAGTGGCGTTAGATTCAAAGGAATCGAAGCTTAGCTGCTGGAAATACTCAAGGCGATCGGCTACTTCTTCGGCACTTTTGCCCAAGGCTGCCAGGGTCTGTTCATCATCTGCAATGATCTGCAGATAGCTGCGGTCGTCAGTACCCAAAAAACCACCATAGGTGATCACACCGGGTTGCATTTTGGCGGATATTTTCTGTTCTTTTGGAGTATTTTTCATCATATCACCCAAAACTGTCGAAATATATTTTATCGTCTGGCACGCCATATTCCTTGAGTGATTTGGTAACCGCAGAGATCATACCTGGGCTTCCGCAAAGATAAGCTTCTGTGTTCTGAGGGTCCCGAATGGCATCTTTAAAATATGGCATCACGAATCCGGTTCTTCCCGTCCAATTGTCCTCGGTGTTTGGATGAGAGAGCACCGGTACATACTCAAACTCAGTAAATACTTCCTCGAAAGCTTTCATTTCTTCAGTAAGGTACAAGTCCTTAGCAGTCCGAGCTCCAAAGAAATACGTCATTTTTCTCTTTGTGCCAACCTCCTGTAGGTGTTCCAAGATTGATTTGATGGGTGCCTTACCTGACCCTCCGGCTACAAACAAGATGTCCGCATTGGTGTCTCTGAGGTAAAAATCTCCGTAGGGACCGGTGAAATTGACTTTGTCGCCGACCTTGAGATGCTTGTGAACCCAAGTAGTGCAGATACCCTCGGGAACCTGACGGATGATAAGCTGGATCCTATCTTTCAGCTCGGGTTTGGAAGAAATCGAATATGCGCGGATGACCTTTTGTTTGATCTTCTCATAAGGCTTGCTTTCCAGCTGTACATATTGCCCCGCCTTAAAATCAATCGTCTGGCCCTCGATCAGCTTAAAGGTAATCCCCTTGGTATCATAGGTATAGTCTATGATCTCTTCCACCACACTGTCAAAGCGTCTGATGTTAAAAATACTCTCTGGGATCCCGATGTGAATGTCGCTTTTCACCTTCACCTGGCATGCCAGGCGGATATTGCCCTCCATCTCTGCTTTTGAGAGTAACGGCTTCTCAGTTGGCAATAGGGGTCCACCGCCACTATCCACTTTGCATTTACAAGCACCGCAAGATCCTCTGCCCCCACAGGCTGAGGGGATAAATATCTGTTTGTCGGACAGAGTGTTTAGCAGTGTGCTTCCCCCTGTGACAGTGAGATCTCTCTTCCCATTGATATTCACTGTTACTTCTCCGTAATTGCTCAGCCAGCGCTGCGCAATCACCATGATCAGGGCAAGGATCACCCCGATGGCACTCATCACTGCGATGTCGGTAACTATTCTTTCAAACATTCCCCATGTCCCTCATTGAATCTGAACGATCCCGGAAAATCCCACAAAACCCATAGCCATGATCCCGGTGATAATTAGCGATATCCCGGCACCCTGCAAGCCTTGGGGCACCATCTTTTCTTTTAGCTTACGCCTGATTCCCGCCAGCATCATGATCGCCAGCAGCCAACCTATCCCGCTTCCAGCGCCAAAGGCTATGGATTGGAGGAAATTGTAATTGCGAATCACCATAAAAAGGCTTACTCCAAAGATGGCGCAGTTTACCGTGATTAGCGGCAGGAAGATGCCCAGGGAATAATACAGTGCCGGAGCGTAGCGTTCGATCAGGAGCTCCAGGAACTGCACAAAAGCGGCGATCACGATGATAAACACAATATATTGCAGATAGATTATATTGAACGGTACAAGTATGTAGTTATAAACCAGCCAGTTCAATCCAGCAGTAACAGTGAGTACAAAAAACACTGCGATTCCCAAACCGACTGAGGATTCAATCTCTTTAGAAACCGAAAGATAGGAGCACATGCCCAGGAAGTTCGTCAGCAGGATATTGCTGGTGAAGATCGCAGCCCAAAACAATACAAAAGCGCTGATATCCATTATATTTTCGCCTTATAAAAACGTGAGTTGATGTACCAGATCAGCATAGCCAGGATGAAGAACGCACTGGGCGCCATCACCATGATGCTCCAGGGTGTCCACCATGAGCCCATTACTCGGTACCCGAACAAGGTACCGAAACCAAAGAGTTCCCGCACAAAAGAGATCGCAAGCAGCACCAGAGTGTATCCCGTACCCGCACCTATGCCGTCGATCAGCGAATCAAGCGGACTGTTTTGCGAGGCAAATGCCTCCGCCCTGCCCATCAATATACAGTTAGTAATGATCAGGCCCACATAAGGCCCCAGTTGCTTGCTGATATCCGGCATATTCGCTTTCAAAAAGATATCCACGATGATCACATACGCGGCAATGATCAGGGTCTGCACCATCATGCGAACGCTGCGGGGCGTCCAATTGCGGATGAATGATATGGTCAGATTGGCAAAGGCGAGGGAGAAGGTCACCCCCAAGCCCATGATCAGACTGTTTTTCATCAGATTGGTCACCGCCAGGGCGGAGCAGATACCCAGGATTTGTCGCCATACCGAGTTCTCGGTAAAAGCGCTGGTGATAAATATTGCTTTAGCTTTCATTACTTAGGCTCCCGAAGCTGGTCATAGATGAGGTTGTATTCGTCTTTCAGCATTCTCACCACAGCGTCTGATGTGATGGTGGCCCCGGTCACTCGCTTCAGTTGTCCATCATTCTCAGGTTCCTGAGTTTCGGCAATGAATTCATAAGTGGGGGTTACATCTTCCGCATCGGGGTTTTGCGCAAAGATGCGGTCGCGAAACTGGGCAAGAAACCAGTCTTCCTCAATGCGCGCGCCCAAGCCGGGGGTCTCCATCTGATTCACAATGCTAAAATCGGAGATGGTCGTTAAATCAGGGCTGGTGGAAAGCAGGGCTCTCATACTGCCCCACAATCCTTTACCCTTGATCTCAAAACAGTATGCCACAGTGCTGTCATTTACAATCGCTGCAAAGGCGGGGCGATCCGACCCCTTGATCTGGAAAGTTTTCACGTAGCGTTCGTAGCTTTCCGGATATGCAGCCAGCAGAGTGGATACATCATCGTCGCCTGCAGCGGCGATCCTGGATGATAATACCTTAAGCACCAGCTTCTGATAGCTATCCTGTTCATAGGCAGCAATCTTGGCCTCACTCATGCGAAACATCAAGGCCAGGACACCTACGAAAATGACCACTACGATCAGCATAAAAATGATGGGATACCAAAAGCTATCTTTCATTTGATACCCGCCTTCTCCAAACCGTATTCTATCAGCGGCATGAAGGCATTCACCAGGAGCAGGGCAAACATAAAGCCTTCGGCAAATAGCGAATAGCGCCGGATGAACACAGTGAGGAAGCCTATTAGAAGTCCGTATATCCAAATGGCATACTTACCCTTGGGGCTGCTGATGGGATCCGTGACCATAAAGACCACGCCAAACATGGCTCCTCCGCTTACCAGGAAATAAAAGGGATTCACTGCTGGATAAAAGACAAAACTGAAGATCAATAATGATAACGCAGTGCTGAGCATGGATTGCCACTTGGCGGTCTTGGTGAAGATCAGATACAGCCCAGCCAATAGAATTATCAAGGCGGAGGTTTCGCCTGCTGAGCCTGACACAAAGCCTAGAAAGGCATCCCCAAAGCCGGAGAGTAATTCTCCACTAGCGCGGTAAGTATTCAAAATGGTTGCCCCCGTCTGCATTCCCTCAGGGGCTGCCCAGTGCACGAAACCACCGGGAAAATCCACGAACGGTCTCAGCCAGGATATCGTCATCTGATTGGGGAATGAGATATACACGAAAGTGCGGCCCAAAATCGCTGGATTGAAGACATTCGTGCCAAAACCGCCAAAGACCATCTTGCCAAAGGCGATGGATACTATCGCCGATACCGCCGATATCCACAGCGGTATGGTGGGCGGCAAACTCAGCGCCACTAGTGAAGCCGTCACAAACGCTGCCATGGACACTTTCCCACCTTTCTTTTTATAAATGAATAAATACTCGGTAAGATAGGCGGCCAGGTTCGCGGTAGCAACAACGGCAAATATGCGCAAGCCAAAGAGATAGACGGAGAAAAGCAGCACTGGAACCAATGCGTATAAAACCCGATTCATCATCTGCTGCTTTAGTATTCTCTCAAACATAGGAGATTCCTTCACCATTTATTTAGAACAATATAATCCAGCTAAGGGTTATTTGTCAACATGAAAGTGCCTTCCAATCGATGCGGGCTTCACTGGCTGCCTGGCCACTTGCCACTCTCCCGGATTCCTCTTCCGTGGTACGGGAGAGGGTGGCAAGAGGGTTGGAAAAGCGTGGGAAGCCAGGAATGGTCTCCTTGTAACGCCTATTTGTATAAGGGCAGTTCTGGCGAGTGGCTGCATATCACAAACAGCCCTCTACACCTGAAAGTACAGGCTGCCAAAGCATGTATACCCCATTTTGATTGACTTCCTCCACTACCTCAGGTTGTCGAAATCTATCCTACGGCATTATCCAGGACGATCTCAGAAGCACGAAAGGCATCGCTTACCATTGATTGAAGCTTGTGACTTTATCTGTAGAAAAAATGGCTTTACAAAAAGCGTGCATTTATTTGAATGGAAAGAAAAAACATTATTAGGAGTAATGACCATGCAGACCTACGGTTTTGACTTTCCAAAAAGCATTCGCAAGACTTTCTTATATGATCTGGAGGAAAACTGGTATCTTCCGCTATTGGCAAAACATAAAAACATCCCTGTCTCGGCGGTAAAACGCAGTAACTTCGGGGAGTACGATATGGCTGTAAACTACCTTACCAGTGTATTGGAAGAAGCCGCAGCCGTGAATAAGGTAGCCATTTACAACATCGATCACATGGCTCAATTACGCTTTTGGGGCAAGGATGCCGCTGCTCTGCTTCATCGCAGCCTGGGCGCAAACATTGTGGATATGAAGATCGGTTCCTGCAAATACACTTTGTTGCTGAACGAAGAGGGCTGTGTACAGGACGATATGATTCTGATGCGCGTTTCGGAGAGCGAATTCATCCTGGTGATCAATGCCGGGCACGATATCACTGGCGAAGGTGAACAGCATGGTGAGAAGGTGCAATTGATCGCTGATATAGATCGCATCATGCGCAACAAGAAGGACGGGGAAGAGGTAATGGCAGAAGATATTTCCGATACCCTGGTCAAGGTGGACATCCAGGGTCCCCTGTCATACAAACTGATCAAAGAGATCTACGGCGCGGACGTACTGAAGAATCGCAGTAATCCTGATAAGAATATGAATTTCTTTAGCTTCAACGAAGTGGAACTGGATGGGCACAAGTATTATTTCAGCCGTACGGGATACACCAATCGTTGGGGCTGGGAATGCTATATCCCCGTGGCAAAAGCCGAAGAAGACTTTAAGAAGATCGTCAGCCGCGCGCTGGAACTGGGCGGCCTCCTGGTTGGCTTGGGCGGACGCGATGAAAACCGCATCTCTGCCGGTGCTTTCGGTCTGCCTCTGATGGGTCAGGAATATGATCCTCATCATACGCCCATTAATGCTCCACTCTTTGATGCCGCCGTGGATATGACCAAAGACGATTTTGTCGGCAAGGCAGCCCTGGCCAAAGCGATCGCTGCTGGAGTAAGCAAAAGAATGTTCATCATCATTAGCGAAGGGATCGTGAGCGGCAGGGGAGTGTACCTGAACGGAAAGCGTTTGGGATCCGTAACCTCCAGCATCAATTCTCCCAATCTATCCCTGAATCAGCGCCTGGCCATTGGTTCAAAGCGTAAAAACGTGAATGACGAGCATGGCACTGCTGCTATCGGTCTGGTATGGCTTTATGACAACGTTTTTGCTACCGACGCCGAGGGTAAGGACATCGTGGAAGCTGATGGCAAACCAGTGCGCATCGCTCTGGAATTTTACCGCGAAGATGCAGAAGGCAAACCCACAGGTAGCCCTGTGGCAGGGTATGCCACTCAGGAAGGGATCACACCAGCCACGGCACCCAAAGCATTGAAGAATATCGAAAATCTATAGAAGGAGCCTTGATGATCAAAGTTCAAAACTTGGTGAAGGAATTCCCCAAAAAGGACGGTAGCGTCTTTCAGGCAGTTGCCGACGTATCGTTTTGTGCAAATGACGGCGAGATTGTCTGCCTTCTTGGCGTTAACGGAGCGGGGAAGACTACTACGATGAGAGTTCTTTCCACGGTATTCAAGCCAAGCTCCGGCACGGCAGAAATCCAAGGTTGGGATATCCTTTCCCATCCTGACAAGGTAAGGGAAAACCTCGGTTTCCTATCCGGAGATACCGGACTGTACAATCGTCTTCGCGTTCATGAGTTTATTCGCTACTTCGGCAGACTCTATTCGATGAAGGATGCCGATATTACCCGCCGGATGGACGAAATGTGCGAACTGCTGGATATGAAGGAATTCATGGACAAAAAGATCGAGTTTCTCTCTACAGGGATGAAACAGAAGGTCTCCATCGTACGCAGTATCATCCACGATCCACCGGTAATGATCTTTGATGAACCCACAGCCGGCCTGGATATCTTGACCGCGCGAACGATTGTATCCTTTATCCGCAGTTGCAAGGAACGGGGGAAATGCGTTCTCTTTAGTACTCACATCATGCGTGAGGCAGAGCGTCTGGCCGATAAAGTGGTGATGATTCATCGCGGAAAGATCCTGGCAGAAGGCACTCTGAACGAGTTACGGACAAATACCGGACAGAGCGATCTGGACGATATCTTCGTGCAATATGTGAATGAATCCTCCACCGAGAACGAGGTGCAATCCCATGAATTTTAAACAAGTTATGATAGTTTTCCGCAAGGAGTTTCTGGAGCTCCTGCGTGATAAAAGAACGCTTTTTACCACACTGTTGCTGCCTGTAATCCTGTATCCAGTGATGATCATTGGCTTTAACGCCATCATGACAAGGCAGACAGGCGTTTTAGAAAAGCAGGCCGCCACGGTGGCAATCGCCGATAGCGTGGATAATGCCATCAGCGCATCTCTGATAGCAGATCTGGAAAAGCTGGAGAATTTCAGCTTTATACCTGCCGCAGATAATACTCAAAGCATGTACGCCGAAAAAGAGATTCAGGCGGTGGTTACAATCAAGGATTCACTGACCGCGTTGGGCTTGAATACCTATCATGTATATGTCCAGTACGATGCTGCCAACGAGCGTAGCTCCGCCACCTATCAGAAAATCAAGGAAATACTGGCAGGCAGTGAAAAACGCTTGATGTCGGATCAGTTAGAGCTATCCGGAATTGATCCCGAACTGTTGAAGATGCTTGATCTGCGCCAGGTAGATACCGCAACTTCGCAACGCAAGATGGGTATGTTACTGGGAATGGTCCTGCCCTATATCATGATCATCATGCTGCTCTCCGGGGCATCCGTGGCTGCGGCAGACCTCGTAGCGGGAGAAAAGGAACGCAAGACCCTGGAAACCTTGATGGTATCGGGCGTAGGCCGCATGGAGATCGTGATCGGGAAGTACCTTACCATCCTCATATTGGGAATGGTAAATCTGATCGTAAACCTCTTTAGCATAAGTGTTTCGCTGAAGTATATGCTTAGCCAGTCTGGCGTCGAAATGGCTGGCGCGGATATGCCCATCAAAGCCATTTTTATCCTTCTGGCGGCGATGCTACCTCTGGCGACATTCTTTTCCGCGGTACTGCTCTCTATATCCACCTTCAGCCGCAATATGAAGGAAGCCCGTTCCTATGAACAGCCGCTTCTCATCGTATCGATGATGTTGGCGATGATCAGTTTCTTGCCTGCCATCGAGATGAGCAACCTGCTAGCGTTGATCCCGGTGGTCAATATCGCCCTGCTCTTCAAGGCAGTGATGATCGAGGATTATCAGATTAGCCATCTCTTGATCACTATCTTCAGCACTCTGGCGCTGGATATCTTCGCGATCTGGGGCACCATTCGGCTTTTCAAGACCGAAAGCATCCTCTTCCGCTCGGATGACGATGGCAGCAGCCTGAAGGGCATCAAGAAGAATAAGGGCGCTTTCTTCAATCCCTTCAACGGCCTGATCTATTTTTCGCTCGCCCTGATACTCCTGTATTATCTTGGCTCTTACTGGCAGGGACAGGATCTATATCGCGGTCTGGTCAATACGCAGCTATTCATTATCGCTCTTCCGGTTCTGTTAATCCTTCGCCTGCTCAGTTTGAAGCCAAAGCAAGTGCTACGCCTTCAATCACCCAAGCTCCTGCCTACCCTGTTGATTCCCTTCATGGCAATTCCTGCGACTATGCTGGTGGCGATCCTTTCGCAAGTGATCAACACTATCTGGCCATTCCCCAAAGAGTACCTGGAAAACCTAAGCAGGTTATTCAGCCAGGATGTCCCTTTGTGGCAGAGCTTTCTGGTGGTCGCAGTAGCACCCGGAGTATGCGAAGAATTACTCTTTAGGGGATTCTTCCCTCGCTTCTTTGAGAAGTACGGTATGAAGATCACCATCGTCCTTACCGCTCTGCTATTTGCCGCTTTCCATCTGGATCCTTTCCGTTTTGTCCCCGTCTTCCTCCTGGGATTGCTCCTGGGCTACATCACCCTGAAAAGCGGATCGATCTACCTCTCCATGCTCTCGCATGCCATAAATAACGGGCTGGCATTGTTTATCACTGCATTTGCCGCAGAGCCCTGGATCAAGGTTCTTATCAGTGATGCCGACAATCTGCATTATTGGGTGGCAGCGCCCGCTCTGGCAGTATTCCTGTTGGCCTTATATCTTTTTAATAAAGCCTGTGGAGCAAAAGAATGTGTGGAATCGTAGGATACATCGGTCACCGTAGCGCGTTGCCCATAGTGATTGAGGCCTTGAAGCGGCTGGAATACCGGGGTTATGACTCCTCTGGCACTGCCCTCATTCATAATGGCGAGTTGCAGGTATATAAAAAGAAAGGCAAGATCATTGAGCTGGAACGCAGTTTGCCAGAACCCAGCAAATGCGACAGCAATATCGCCATTGCCCACACCAGATGGGCTACACACGGTGAGCCCAACGAGATCAATGCACATCCGCATCCAGATTGCGCGAACTCTCTGGCGATAGTGCATAATGGGATCATTGAAAACTATAAGGTTCTCAAACAACAGCTAATAGAATTGGGACATGTCTTTCGCAGCGATACAGATTCCGAAGTCCTCGCGCATCTGATCGAGCAATTCACAAAAAGCGAAAACAAGCTGGAGGATGCCGTCCGCGAAGCCATGAAGCGCGTGGAAGGCACCTATGGCCTGGTGGTGATCGATCAAAAGAATCCTGATAAGTTGATCGCGGTACGTAAGGGCAGTCCCCTGATCATCGGGATCGCAGATAATGAACACTTTGTGGCCAGCGACGTGAGCGCCATCATCATCCATACCAAGCGGGTGATCTATCTGCAGGACGGTGAGCTCTGCGTGGTACGAAGTGATGGCTTCGAGATCTCCACTCTGCAAAAGGCAAATGTGAAACCGCAGATATCGGTGGTGGATTGGGATATCTCTGCCATCGAAAAAGGCGACTTTGAGCACTTCATGCTCAAGGAAATCTTTGAACAGCCCACAACCATCGATAATGGCTTTCGTGGCCGGATCAACGAAGCTTTGGGTACCGCTCGCCTGGGCGGGCTGAATCTGCCAAGCTTTGAACTTCGTAAGATCAAGCAAATTCACCTCATCGCCTGCGGGACATCATATCACGCTGCCTTGATCGGAAAATACATAATTGAGGACATGGCGAGGATACCCGTACATGCGGAGTACGCCAGCGAGTATCGCTATCGAAATCCAATCATCCCGGAAGACACACTTGTTTTTGTAATAAGCCAATCGGGGGAGACAGCAGATACTCTGGCTGCCATGCGTGAGGCAAAAGCCAAGGGTGCTCGTGTACTTGGCATTACTAATGTGGTGGGTTCCACAGTGGCTAGAGAAAGCGATGGTGGGGCATATATTCACGCGGGTAGTGAAATTGGGGTGGCGAGCACAAAGGCCTTCACCTCTCAGGTGACCATTCTTACGCTCCTGGGTATCTTTATCGGGCGTATGAATCATATCTCTAATGTACAGGGTATCGAATACATTAAGGAACTTGAATCCATCCCTGATAAGGTAGGTGAGATCCTGAAACTCAATAATGCCATTAGAGAGATCGCTGCCACGGTTAAAGACAGCGCTCATGCCCTGTATCTGGGGCGAGGAGTGAACTACCCGGTAGCCCTGGAAGGCGCATTGAAGCTCAAGGAAATCTCTTACATCCACGCTGAAGGATACCCCGCAGCGGAGATGAAACATGGCCCCATCGCGCTCATCGACGAGAATATGCCGGTGATTGCCATTGCCACGCGTGATCCTCTGTACGACAAGATATACTCCAATCTCCAGGAAGTCCGGGCTCGCAAAGCCAGATTGATCACCATCGCCACTGAGGGGGATACCGAGCTGCAAAAGATCAGCGAACAAGTGATCTATATCCCGGATACCTTGAATAATCTGCAGCCGCTCTTGACTGTGATTCCCTTACAATTGCTTGCCTATCATGTGGCGGATCTGAAGGGCTTTGACGTGGATCAGCCCCGCAATCTGGCAAAAAGTGTCACAGTGGAATAACAGCTAAGTAAGTGATTTTTACATAGTAAAATAAGTATGGAATGGAGTGACATGGAATGAGCTTGTGCAGGCTACATCAGAGCTACAACGGCAAGATTAAGCTTGACAGAAACAGCCCCTTCCTTTTGTATGATCCTCACTGTGTGGCGAGATAGCTCAGCCGGTAGAGCAGAGGCCTGAAAAGCCTTGTGTCCCCAGTTCAATTCTGGGTCTCGCCACCATTTTTCTGCTCTCAGGACATGAGTGTGGAAATATGTCCACAGTAATTCTCGGATGTTATTGGTTAAAGCTGAAGATATCCCTTTACACAAAAAGCACTGTTGGGAAGCTGGAGCCAAGAATCAAGCAAATATCGAGGATCAAGGATTTGTATCATGGCAAAGATTTTAGTGATTGAAGACGACGACAGTTTCAGAAGAGTACTCGTACAAATGTTGAGTAAGGCCGGCTTTGAAGTTCGGCAAGCTGGGGATGGCAATCAGGCAATAGAGGTGTGTTCGCAATTTGGTCCCGATCTGGTCCTTACCGATATCATTATGCCCGATAAAGAAGGGCTGGAGACCATTCAGGAATTGCTTGAGATATGCCCTACTTTAAAGATAGTAGCGATGAGTGGAGGAGGTAAATTCGGTCCCGACAGTTACCTGCCCCTTGCTCAGAAACTTGGTGCAAAAGCTGCTCTGCAGAAACCCTTTATGCGAGAGGATCTCATCAGTACCATTACACAGGTATTGGAAGAAGATTAGTCTCCTGGCAGACCGGATACATTGTTTGGCAGATATCCTATATGGGTGTCTGCCATTTTTGTTTCCAGGACGCATAAACAGATCCCACCTCGATGCCAGAGCGTTCTAAAAAGGGATAGCCGCATGACCCAGCAGCCCGTATTGATCGCTTGTCTGTATAGAGAAGAAGAGTGCTTTGTTACTGCAGTCTTTGTAGAGCTTCTCTGAGTCCCTGTTCACGTCGTGCCACCGAGAAGCGCTCAGCAGTATCCCTGGCCATGGCGCTACGGTCCACCTTGAGTGACATCAGTTCCTCCAGGGCAGTGATCAGTTCACTGGAACTGCGATGATAGATAATCTTGCCCCAATTACCGATCAGGGTCGGAATGCCTGCCACATTTGATCCCAGAGGCTTACAACCATAGAGCATGGCTTCCAGCAGCGCATTGGGCATGCCTTCAGAGATTGAGGGCTGAGCGTAGATATCAGCATCGTTCATCAAGGCAAGGACTTCCGCGTGCTCTGTAGTGTGATACACCTTCACGTTAGGATAAGTGCTCAGTTGATAGGCGCTTTCCAGTTGCTCATTCCATTTGGCATCGATTCCCACGAATATGAATGTCCAATCCGTGAAGTTCGCTGCAGCTTTGAGCATGAGGTCAAAACCCTTGTTTATAAAGTCTTGCAGCCGGGGAGTGCTGCCCACGGTAAGGACACATTTGGTTCTGGCCTCAGGTATCGCATCCGGTGGGGGAGTGGTGATACAATTGTGCACTACCAGGGCTTTGGTCTTTAGCGTCGGGATCAGACGATAGATCCCCTCAGGATGTCCTTTGGGCTTGTAGTAGCGATTATCAGAAGAAAGCAAAGCTCTATGATTAGCGATGATGAGATCAGCATGTTTCATGGCATACACACCGCAGAAACGACGCAGGGGAGAGTGAAAGATGCCATAGGCGAACTCTGGATAATGCACGGCGTCATATCCCCCGATAAACACTACTGACTTGCGTCCTAGAAACCTTGCCCAAAAGACCATAACTGCTGCATGATAATCGGCAAACCAGGTGAGGCACAGCGTGCGCTTGGGTTGCCGCAAAATATACCATGGAATGAACAGCATCCTCTTCAGATATGCCGCTTTGGTCTTGCTCTGTTGCAGATCAACGCATTGCAAGGTTCCTAAACTGCCGAGAATATCAATATCAGCTCGCACAAAGGATGAAAGATGGGGGTAAAAGAGCAGACTTTTCATGAGCTATCGCTTTATAAAACCTAGAATGAGATCTTTTGCAAAGGCTATGTCGTAGGCTTTGATTACTTTCATGATGAGTGCCAGCGCAAGATACAACACAGCGTAAAGGCTGCCACCCAGGATCATGCGCCAGAAGGACACTTTGATATATGGTGCCAGATAGATAACGGCAAGGATGGGGATCACCGCGGCACACAGATTCAGGAACAAGGATTTGAGCGGGAAGAGGGACGATATCCGGAAGGCCAGGCAATACTTGATCTGCCATAGATAGACCAGTAGGATCAACCAACTGACGATCACCGTGGCCCATGCCGCGCCTTGCATGCCCCAGGATCTGATCAGTAAGTAGTTCAGCAGAGCATTCAGCCCCAGCATGAGCAGTGCGTCGTACATCACAAGTTTGGTTCTGCCCCGGGCTTGGAAGATGATTCCGTAGGTTGCCACGCGCAGGGGCAGGAGCAGGAGATATATCTTGAAGTAAACGGCGGATTCCAGGTAAATACTACCATACACGAAGGTGATGAACTCTGCCGCGAAGAGATAAAACACTACTGCCAGGGGGAACACTATAATGGCGTTCTTGCGCACCGACGCGCTATAGACTGAACTCAGAGTCTGTTTATCCATGGCGCTAAGGTTCGGTAGTAGAATGGAATTGACCGAGTTTATCACAATCCCGATCAGAGGAAGTTCCATAGCTCCCAGAGAAAAGATGGCGAAGGATTCGGGATTGAAAAACCCGGATATCATCAGCTTGTCGAGCTGCACACTGAGTATGCCAACCAAAAGTGACAATCCCAAGGGAACTGTGTACGCAAGCTGTTCTTTGAAACCGGCGAACAAATCCGTCTGTCCCGGCCTACTAAGGTCTCTCAGGCACCAAAGGGCATACATCCATTGTAAAACGGCAGAAATCAACAGAGCCCAGACAATAATACTCAGATCGTTCCAAAAGATAGCCGCAGCCAGGACTAGTATCAGATCGCAAACAATACCGTAGATCAGGAACCAGGCGCTCTTGCGCGATTCCTTGAGCCCCAGCATCACAGAGGAGTAGATCTGTGTGATAAACATGAAGATGGGGTAGAGGCAATACAGAGGCAAAAGCTCAGCTAATGCGGGATTATTAAACATGGATGCGATACTATTGCGCAGCAGGTAGATCAGAGCGGCAGATACTATCCCCAGTATACTCACTACACATAAGGTTCTACTGATCAGACGGATCTGCTCTTCGAGGCTCCTGGCCTTGGGCAAAAAATACTGCATACTCTGTGGGAAGCCCAAGAGCATGACTCCTGCCAGAGTGCTATAGATCAAGAAAAGTTGACGATAGCTTCCGAGATCAGCGGGGCTGAGCAACCTCGCCAGGGCAATCCCGATTACTGTCTTGAGAAAGAAGCGGACAAAATCTGCCAGGGACAGGAAGGCAGCCTGCTTGCTCAGGTCACTCAAGATGTAGTGCTCCGAATGATATGGGGATCAAGTACTTATGCTCAGTTCCAGGCATGTAAAGGCTAAGCAGATAGGTCCCTGGAGGAATCTTCTCGCCATTGGCCAGAGTGCCTTCAAATTCGTCGTGATTGTCGCCTTTGGTATAATAGCGGAAACGGCTGTAAACCACTGCGTCCTGTTCGTTCAATAATTGCCAATGCCAACGCCCTTCGACAGGTACCACAAAGTCCAGACCGAAAACCTGATCCATCTGGGATAAGTGTACATCCGCAGCAGGAAGAGGAGCTACAGAGGGCTCAAGCGTTTCAGAATCCACAAAGACACGGTCCGCAAGGTAACTGAGTGCGTTGCCTTTGTTTATTCCTTCATAGCTAAAGAGTGCGATACCGGCAAAACTGCGGCTTCTGATGTGACGTATACGCTCCTCTATATGGTTGATGTTATAGCTGGGGCTGGCACTTTCCAGCAGTGATCCACCTCGCGCGTTCCACGCTCTGAGACCCATCACGATCTTGTCCGTATGCCCGTTATCCTCCATCCACTCTGTCTGTTTGCTGAAGCTGCTGTATTTGGTGACGTAATTCATGGGATAGGCATAGTCTATCAATCCCCTGTTCAACCAGTCAAACCAATCCTGAGCGTAGGCAACACGTGCGTCGTAGATGTTGGAAAATACAGCAGCGCTGAGGATTAGATCTGGTTTGATTCTTTTCAGACGATCCCGGAGTTTTTCCACGAACTGGGTAACCTGCCGCGTACGCCATTCATTCCAGGATAGCTCTTCCGATCGCTTCGCCTCTTGGTAACGCGATACCGAGATGGGATGATAACCAAAGTTCGTGCTGGGATAACGTACATAATCGAGGTGGATACCGGCCAGATCAGGGTAGGAAACCACGATGTCGCTGAATACATCCAGCAAGTAATTCTGAACACCTGGAATGCCGGGATCCAGGAAAAATCCGTATTGCTCTGGTGAGCGCATCTGCCGGCCTTGAGAATCGGTGGTAAGCCAATCTCTGTGATGCTGATAGATATAGTTGTTACTTAAGTGTTGAGCATCCAGCGGGGTCGCGTTGAAGACCACCAGCCAGGCCTGAACTCTAATGCCGTGTTCCTTCGCCCGGGCCAAAGTGTATTCCAGCGGGTCAAAGCTCGATCCATCCATAATGTAGCTGCGCGGTTCTGGATTGGAATAAGTGTCGGAAAGTCGATTTGGAGTATATAGGGCATCGCTACGATAGCGAACCTCCACCAGCAGTTCGTTTTGGTTATTCAGGATGGCATCTTCGATCAATTGGTCAATGGCACCAGGTGTCTTGATATTCCATGGGAGAACCCAGAGGGAGCGGATTTCTGCCTTCAGGATAGCAAGGTTGAAAACCAGGATCAGAAGGAGGGCTTTCTTCATAGTGCTCCCTCCCTTGTTGTCTTGACCACAGTATCAGCCTGACCATCGTGCATCTGCAGATTGATTATATCTCCAGGCTGTATATCCTGTACACTTTTGATCAGTTTTGTGCCCTTCATGGCCAGCAGCCAGCCCTTTTCCATGATGTTACCTGGAGATTGCTGGCTCAGAACTCCATTCAGTAGCTCTAGCTGTTGTTTTCTATCGCTGATAGATTTCTGGCTCAGGATAGCCATATTCTGCCTCAACTGCTGCAGGAGGTGACTATACTCCGTAATGCGGGCTGTGAACTTTCCTTCGGATAAATTCAGCAAGCGGTTCTGCACACGTTCAAGGCGCAAAGCTGGCTCTTTGATCAAGTGTTGGATGTTCATGAGGGCTATACTTGCCATATCAAAGCGCTGCTGATAGTCCTGCCACAATCTCTGCGGATGGTAAGCCTCGAGTCTATGCCTGGCGTCGTTTAGCCCTGCGATTTGTTTGGCAATGAAGTGCTCTGCTGCCAGTTTAAAGCGTTGCTCCTGAGAAGCCAGATAGGAGATCAAATCTTCTTTGTTGGGCACGGCGATTTCTGCTGCAGCGCTAGGTGTAGGTGCACGAAGATCCGCAACGAAGTCGCTGATGGAAAAATCTATCTCGTGTCCCACCGCAGAGATCACCGGTATTTTTGAGGCGTAGATGGCACGCGCCAGACCCTCATCGTTGAAGCAAAAGAGATCTTCTTGCGAACCTCCACCGCGGGTGAGGATGATCAAATCCACAGGCATCATCTGGTTGAAATAGCCAATCCCCTTTATCAGGGTGGGAGGTGCTTCAGTGCCTTGCACCAGTGCGGGATACACATAAGCATCTACAGGGAAACGACGTTTGAGGATATTCATCACATCCTGCAATGCAGCTGAAGTGGGAGAGGTAACAATGCCGATTCTTTGGGGATAAGGAGGCAGTTTTTTCTTGCGCGCAGAATCGAAGAGACCTTCCGCTTCCAGTTTCTTTTTCAGCGCTTCAAAGCGGGCTTGCATGTCGCCAATACCGGCAGGGACCATACTGCTAACGTTCAGATTGTAGGTGCCGCCCTTCTCATAAAGAGTGATCTTGCCAAAGCAGACCACGCTCTGTCCGTCGGCGGGCTTGAAGTTCAGCCGGTAGTTTGAGTTTTTGAAAAAGGTACAGCGTAGGGTGGCGTACTCATCCTTCAGATTAAAGTACATATGTCCGGAGCTGTGATGCACGAAGTTCGATATTTCTCCCTTCACGTAGAGCGCATCAATGCTGCTCTCTATCACCTGGCGGAGATGGCGCGAGATCTCAAAAACACTGAAAACGTTAGTACTATCCATATTCGCTCATCAAAATGCATGCGCTTTTTTTGTCAATATACTTTGGATTGTCCCCCTTTCAGGCTCTGGATCAAGCGTCAGTAAAGCCCTTATCAAGCCTTAATTGTTAGGGCTTGATAAGGGCTAAATGCGGAAGTGACAAACGCCGCCAAAAGGGTAGGGGATATGTGCCCGATAGCAAACACTATGCGCACTTCACGGTCAGGTTGCAATCAAAACCATGTATTGTGAGAATTCCTGGCTTCGGAATGGGTTGGGATCAATTCAGGACCAAAGTATCCAGATCCAGCTTGGGAACGTGGTGTCTGTCCTTCTCATCCCGCCAGTATTCGATGTTGCCTTCGCGGTCGATACTATCCACCACCACTTCTTCGGCAGGGAAACCCAGAGCAAGAACGAGCATGATCTCCATATCTTCGGGCAAACCTAGCACCCTATGCAGGTGTTCCCGGTCCATGGAAGCGATCATGCAACCTCCCATTCCCCAGTCAGTAGCGCCCAACATCATTGTCTGGCAGGCGATGCCACAGTCATAATAATGAAATTTGGTCATATTGTGAGGGGCCAGCACGATGATGTATGCCGAGGGGCGTTCTCCAGACTGCGGACCGCCCCATTCCTTGAGGTAGTTTGCCCACTTCAAACAAGGAAACACCTTGTCGCAGGCGGGACCTGATTCCACCAGCCAATACCTGAGGTTTTGCATGTTGGCTGCGCTGGGTGACAGCCTGGCCAGATCCACCAGATCTCTGAGGGTTTTCTTTGGAATGGATTTTACTTCGATAAACCTACGATAACTTCTGCTACGCAAAACTAACTGTCGTATCATGACTCACCTCCAGGCTTAAGATATCTTAAAAGCTAATCCACGCATTGTTTAAAACCAGTAATTTTGCTAGATATTGCATTTTTACCTGATCATGCCAGATTGGCTATGTGGAACAATTATTGCATACAAAATCGAAGACAAATCTGACGGGGAGGATATATGCCACGTTTGAACCTTGCCATTGTTCTTATCATGATGCTAGGCTTGGTAAAAGCTTACTGCACAGATCGCTATACGGTGATCGAAGACTTCGAGAGCGGGGTGGTGACTCTCAGTTCATGGGGCCCTGAAGATATCGATCCCAATGCCTGGGCACTGGATGCCAGTGTAACCTACGATGGTTCAGCATACTCTCTACGTCTGGATGGCAACACCTGGAAAGAGCAACTGATATCACCGCATGCGCTGGGAGAGAACGCTGTGATCAGCCTGGCTGCCATGCACACTTCAGGCGCTAAAGCCCAAGGCATCGCTTTTTCTGATGGTGCGCACACGCTTTTCTATAGCTTTTCCGGAACTCGTACCCTGGATATTGAAGTGTGGGTTCCTGTATATCAAGGAGCATTTTCCACCAATGTCTGGAACCTGTATAAGCTGCCCGTTGGCGCAGATTGGAATGCTTTCTTTGACTACAGTCCGACTCTCACTTCCATCGTATATATCAACGATCTGGATGGCGTGAGCAATCGCAGCCTGCGTTTCGATAGCATACTTGACATCAGTGATGATCTGCCGGCGGCCCCTCTGGTTACCATCTTGCAGAGCCCTCCCACCTGGCGCAACGATCGTGATGTGACGGTACAATTTGAAGCAGTGGTCGATGATCCAGATAGTGAAGACTGGACCTATCATTGGTCTTTTGGAGATGGTGAGAGCAGCAATCTGCCAAATCCCAGCCACAATTACACAGTCACGGATGCTCACGACTATACGGTATCACTTAGCGTGATGGACAATGACAACTGCTGGGGTTATGCCTCCACTTCGGTAGTGCTGGATGAAGGGCCGTCCTCCTTGCCTCTAACCATGAACTTCGTTGGCGATGTGATGCTTGCACGGCGTTATGAGCAGTATGGAGGTATCATTCCCACTCTGGGTGTGAATGCGATCTTTTCGCCCACCCTGCCCATACTCGGCGAAGGAGCGGATATCAGCGTGGCCAATCTGGAGGTGGTACTCTCAAATGTTGGCAGTCCCCATCCCACCAAATCGGTGGTGTACAGGGGCAATCCTGCCAACGTGAGCGGGCTGACCTTTGCCGGCATCGATGTAGTGAGTCTGGCGAATAACCATACAATGGACTACGGATTGAGTGCCTTGCAGCAGATGCAGGGCAATTTGACCACGGCTGGTATCATCTACAGTGGAGCAGCAGAGGATTCCTACAACGCCTATTTACCGGCATTCATAAACCGCAAAGGAATTAATGTGGCGTTACTACGCTCCAGCGACCGCACCGGTCAATACAACAACGCGCAGCCCTATCTGCAGGCAGGTTTCAACAAGCCAGGATTTGCCTATATGACACCTCATTATGTGGCAGAACAGCTATCCGCTGTAGAAGGCGTTGCTGATCTGAGGATTGTGGAGATGCATGGAGGCAGCGAGTATTCCATCGCTCCCGGATCCGGTTATGACAAGGATCTCAACCCCTTTTTAGGCGATACGGAAGATGAGGATTACAGCCTGCGCAGCGATGTTCCACATCAGTGGGACCTGGACATACGCCATAGTGCTATCGACAGTGGAGCGGATATGGTGATCGTCCATCATCCGCATATCATCCAGGGCATAGAGCTATACAACGGCAAAGTGATTGCCCACTCACTGGGTAATTTCGCTTTTGATCTCACTTACCCTGAATGCATGCCATCCATGATATTTTATGCCGATGCCTATCCGGATGGCTTCAGAAACCATCGCGTTCGTCCAGTGTATATCGACGATTACATCCCCAAGCCAGCCACGGGACAATTGGGCCTGTATATCCTGGATTACCTCGCCATGAAATCCACAGAACTGGGAACTGCTCTGGCGGTTGACAAGGAATCTCTTATCGCAAATGTGGTCAGCAATCCCGCGGATTTCCATCAGGTTCCGAATCAATGGAGCACCACTCGGAGTTTTACAACCTATGAAGACGATTATCAATACACTGTTCCTGTGAAGCTGCCCCGTTTTGGCAGTGTGGCGAGTATAAACCTGGTAGAGCCCAATATGCAGTCTGAGCATTCATTGGGGTCAGAACTACTTTGGTATGGGAATTTTGAAGATGAAGGCTCAAGCTCGTGGGATATCGGGGTAGAGCTGCCGGAAGCCTTGGATGGAGAGCGTTGCGCTCGCCTCAGCTCAAACGGTGGATCAAGCACCAGCACCTTGCCCGATAAGATGAAACTGTACGACAATACCAAGCGTTACACCCTGCATGGCTGGATCAAAACCCGAGGCGCTACTGCTGCCAATATATCAGTATCATTCTACACGATGCGTACCTCTTACAGTCCGGTCTTTACTGTGGATGTAACTGATGATTTAACTGGCTCTACCGATTGGACCTTTTTCTCACGCGACATGCTACTTCCCCCTGATGCATGGTATTGGGATATGAAGCTCAGCTTTTCCGGAATTGGAGAATCGGCCGCAGCCTGGTTTGACAACGTGGGGCTGATCGAATGGACTCCCTGGCAAAGCAGTGCAGATATGCAGCAGATTCCTTTTCCCAATAACTACTATTGGATCCAGTCCCGGAGCCAGGATGATGCAAAGTCTATCACTACGTACCTGACGGAAATCGCCTATAGTTCTGCAATTACTCGTTCAGGATCACGATCAAAACCGGTACCAATCCCGGTTAGAGTATCTCCCAATCCCTTCAACCCAAGCTCGCGGATCAGTTTTAACCTTAGTGAATCTGCACAAACAAAACTCGATATATTCAATCTGAAAGGGCAGAAGGTGCGTACCCTGCTCTATCAGGATATGCACAAGGGTGATCACATTGTCACCTGGGATGGTCGGGATCAACGCGGGAATGATGTTGCTTCGGGAATCTACCTCTTTCGCCTCAGAAGCGGGAATAGACAAGGCGTAGCCAAGGCGATCCTGATGAAATGAGCGATTTCGCTTGACTTAAACACCGCGTCTAAAGACTTTGCCTCATATATCAGCTAGAGGAGATCCAATGCGTAAGATTGCACTATTACTATTCATCATGGGCATCATGATCGGTAGTCTGTCAGCATCTGAAGAACAACTTCAATTCAGACTGCTACAAACTGAAGAGTACAATCTCTCGGTGAGCATCAGCACTGTGATCAATCGCTTCTACGCGTCTACGGAATTCGTGATCGATGCTGATAAACTTGCACAGGCAGATTACTACAGCTTCTTTATCGGTAAACAGGCCTATTTGGAACGGATCAAGATCGATGGTCAAAGTGTCCCCTTCTCATACACATGGGGGCTTGATCCACGGCATTTTGAACCAGTGCTGACGAGGGAAGACCTTTTGAACCCAGATGCGGGAGTTTACTGCGTATCTCTTGCCAGGGATGTCTTTAAAGGTAAGAAGGGCATGGTTACTATCAGCATGAGTTACAAGATGATGATCCCGGATTGGATGATGGCTGATGATGGTAGGAATGTATTGGAATGGAACAGCCGGGATTGCTTCTTTCCCCGGAATCCAGAACAAAGCTCCGTGGTAAACATCGATCTCCTTACCACTGTGTTCTACACTGTGGATAATCCTCTCAGCGTGTCCGATCAAGGAGACATCCGCAGGATTAAGCTGAGATTGATCGATACACCACAAGACAATGCAAAGTTAACTTTATACAAAGCGCTAAATTAGCTCAGTTCGGTAGAGCAACTGATTCGTAATCAGTAGGTCGGGGGTTCGAATCCCCCATTTAGCTCCAGGGTTTAGACGAGATTATGTGATTTGCAGATGACTCTTGCCTTGGTAACGATAAAAAATAGCCCGGCGAAGTGCCGGGCGTTTTTCATGTCCGAGTGAAAGGTCGTTGTCTGCTCGTAGCAAGCCCTTTCTCCAGAAATTGGTTGACACTTGAGAGCATACTCCAGAATGGGTCAGGACTGAATGAAGCGGGTGATACAAGCTTCACTGATTGGAGTAACACATGTATATAGATCATCGCTATGAAGTAATCGAGAGCTTAGGCTCGGGCACTTGGGCCAATGTGTTTAAAGTTAGAGATATCCGCACGGATAAGCTATACACCCTAAAACTCTTTCAATATTTGTCCTCCGAGGAGCTCTACAAGCATTTCAGCGCGGAAGACATGCATCACATTACCAAGATCGAACATCCCAATCTATTGCATGTGGTGGATTTTGGGCACGTGGGCGATCATGTGTACTTTATCAGCGATTACTTTGAGGGCAAGACCCTGTCCAACTTCCGCTTCAATAAATCACGTGTATCCGCCATCTACGACATCGTGGTTCAGATCTGTTACGCGCTGCATTCCCTGCACAATCAGGAGATACTGCACAAGGATCTGAAGCTGGAAAACGTGCTATATCGCAATGAAGGCAAAGAGATAGTGGTAAAGCTAATTGATTATGGCTTTTCCAAGATTGATCCCAATCGGGATACTCAGCACGTTTCAGGCAGTTTACCCTACGTGGCTCCGGAGCAATATCTGGGCAATCCGCCCACGCAACGCAGTGATTTCTACGCCCTGGGAGTGATGCTGTATCGGCTATGTACAGGCTCATTCCCCTTTAGTATCGATCAGATCAACGCGCTGATTCAAGGCGGGCACCAGTATTTCATCCCCAATTTCCCTTCGGAACTGAATAAAAACATCCCGCTTGAGCTGGAAAAACTAATTCTCCGGCTTTTGGAACGAAACCCTGAAAATCGCTTCCAATCGGGTGAAGAGATCATCGGCTACATCAACCGCATCAGCAACAACGATTATCCCTTCTCCACTTCTTGGTCCCTGGTAAATACCATGAAGTTCAATAGCTACATTATGCGGGATAAGTTTTCGCATCACATGCTCGACTTCCTGCCGGCAGTAGTGAGTTCCAATGGTAAGATCATATCTGTGATCGGTGGGGACGGGCTTGGCAAGGACAGTATCTTGTCGCTATTCCGTTACCATCTCTTGGGCGGAGAATACTTCCTCTTTGATTATAACTGTACCCGCACCGATCATGAGGCATTCTTTGCCCTGATCAAGGAGTATTTGCAATCCCTCAGTCCGGAAGAGATCGAGGAGTATGAATCGCTTTCCGGCATATCGCCGAAGTTTAAGCGTTATCTCTTTGCCAGCGAACAAGAAGCCAAGAGTCTTACCCAAAGTGTGGACGACTTGAAGAGTGACTTCGCCAGCGTGCAAAGCCTATTGCTCCAGCTCTCGCAGACCAAGCCAATCATCTTTATCATCCGCAATTTCCAGTATGTGAACCGCCATACAGTGGATTTCATGAACTATATTTCTCCTGCGCTGGTGCAAAACCGGATACTGATAGTGCTCTCCTGCAACGACTTTAACAAGGTCAACCAGATTGAGCATACAGTGCTGCTAAACATTCCCTTCCTGAGCCATGAGGAGAGTAAAACCTATGTGGACAAACTGTTGCCTGTACCTGCTCCTGCCAAATTGTCCGATGAACTGTATTTCCGGTCATCGGGGAATCCGGAGTTTATCAGAGAGATCCTGATTGATCTGGTGCAGCGCAAGAGTATCGTAATCGATCAGACGACCATCTTTCCCCAAAGCCTGGCCGACTACCAGTTGCCCTCGCGTTTGATACATTCCATCTATGCACGCATGAGCCATCTTACCAGTCAAAACTACGCCTACCTGCAAAAGCTAAGCGTGGTGCAGACACCGCTGAGCCGGGAGCTGATGATCTACATCCTGAAAGTAAAGGATATTGAGCTCTATAACTTGCTGAATGACGCTACCTATAACGAGATACTGAACAAGAATGGTAAGTACTATTGCTTCAGTTTCATCGAGACAAAGAACCGTATGTTCGAAGAATGCAACAGCAAAGTTCATGTACTTATATCAAAGAGAATGCTGAAGTATTTTACTAACAAGGATATAGTGGATGTTCAGACCTGCAGAGGATTGATCGCGAATGCCTTTCTCGCCGAGGACTATGAGGCGGCTCGACATTACAATCTTAAGCTTTCCAATCTCTTGAGCGAAGATCATGAGCAGAGTGCGGCGTATGAAGCCATGCTGAATGTGTTGAGGTTGGATCTGGATCCACGCACAAACGTAAGCACAATGGATGTAATACGGGATCTGGCAGTGTTTCAGGAAAAAACCGATCTCACTGGTTTCTATGAGAAGGCGGGCTTTATCCTGGAGAATGAGGCTAGCATCCCAGAACTGTTTGAAAAGTACTTCACCATCGGTACTATCCACCTCCTGCGAGAGAACATCATCATGGCTCATGAGAGCTTCCGGAGGGCAGAGAACCTGGTGATTACGGGACGCCAACGCCTCCAGATTCTACTGTCATACATCCAAGTGTATCTGAAAAGTGACGTGGAGAAGGCGAAGATATACCTTGATCTGGCGATGAAGGAAGAGGCCCCTCTGGATCTGAAGATTGCCTTTTACGACCGTCTGGCAGTGTATTATAAGATCTGCGGAGATACTGACAGGGCGATCAAGACCATCGAGGATTTCCTGGCGACTGTTCCCCCCGAGCACGATTATCGTGTGATGTACCGGCTTGCCGCAATGCACAACGATCTGGGAGTATTTTACAGCGATCAGAAGAACATTGAAGAAGCTCAGGAACATCTGGGTCTGGCATTAAACATATGGAAACGATATAACATCCGCCGTTTCTTGGGGTTGATATACAACAACCTTTCAGACCTTTATCTCAAACAGGGGATCACAATCGTTGCCGAAGATTATTCGCGGCAGGCATTTAGCTATGCCAATGAGTTGAATCTGACCACGATCAAAGCTCTGGCTTTACTAAATCAGGGCGAGGCCAAGATCAAGATGGGAGAATTTCAAGAAGCTGAGATCGAACTGATGGCCTGCGAAAGACTGATCAAATCAATAGGGAGCACCGCCTATCTGGATTCAGTGAAGCGAAATCTGGCCTTGGCCAAGAGTAAAATCAAAGGCTTTGGGCACTATCACCTTTTCCTGAAGGAACATGAACCGGAACTGATCAATGGTTACATCCAAGAGATAAATCCCTTGGTAAAGACTTATTTCTATTATCTGCACGAGATGATGAGCCCCAAGAAGCTGCGAAAGCTGATCAGTAGTAATGCTCACATCAATTTCAAGCATCTACATGAAGAGGAGTTTCACCATAATGTGCTCAGTCTCATCGCGTTGTCCGAGAACAACTATGATCTGGCGCACAAGGAACTGAAACTGGCTCTAAAACACGCTGGTGAGATAAACAACAACTATGCCATTACTGTATTTTATGTGCTGGAAGTGATGGTACATGCCGGATTGCAGGATTTTGAGAAAGCCAGGGACTTTCTACAGAAAGCCAGAGATCTGTGCTATAGTAACCGGTATCGCTATTGGCTATGCAAACTGGATATCGTGGAATTGCGTCTTGATCTGGCCTCCACGGATATTCCTTTGCGTGACATATTACGCCGCACTGCCCGCTACATGAAGGAATGGCACAGCTACGAATATTATCAGCTCAATGTGGAATTACTGCAGATAAAGCTTCAGATTCTCGTGGAATTGAAGCTGGAGGACCTCGCTGATAGCGCTTTCAAGGAGTATCAAAGCTACCTGGAAGATATCACTGTGGATATCCCTGACGATGATCGTGCCAATTATTTTGCGGTAAACCAATACAACATCAAGCAACTTCGCAAGTTCTCCATGGTACCCATCTCATCTCGTACCAAAGACATGCGCCGCAAATGGAATGAACTACTCTTCAATATCGCTAACGTATACAACGTTGATCGCATTAAATTCCTCATCGAAAAAGGGATCAAGGAAGTCATCAGCCCCTGGCGTTTTCGCATCTGGGAATACTCTGAACGGATTCAGAATTACAGCACTTTCCACAGCTACAACTGCGATAAAGAAAGCCTGATCTTACCGGAACTAGCCCCGGAAATCGAACGCGCCTTCCGCACCGATAACCTTGTGCAGCTTGTTTATCATGACCAGAATATGGTGATCATTCCTTTTTTGTCGGGATCAAAGCGTGTTGGTTATCTGGTACTCACGGACGATAAAGAATTGCCTTTTACCAAGCAAGAAATCTCCATAATGCGTAACGTAAAGCAGCACCTATCCGCTCTCATTCTTCGTATTCAGGATTACGCAGAGATCACCATGCGAATTCAGAAAATGAACCAATTGATGCAGATCTCGCATGAACTGATGCGCATTGTGGATATTGCGGAGTTGGAGCGAGAGATTGTGTCCCACGCCATCGATTTCACCGGTAGCAGCAGAGGTTTTTTGATCAAGAGAGATGCCGACGGTAATAACATCTATCGCGTGCAGCTGAATCAGGAGAAGCAGATTCTTTCCAATGTGGCAGGGGTAAGCAAATCCGCGCTGTCGCTTTCCCAGACTGGTTTGGAGATGGTTACGACATTCAATGCCATGGAGGATAACCGCTTCAAAAATGCCATCTCAGTGCAGGACTATCAGATCCATACGATATTCTGCGCACCGATCAGTGTGGATGGCAATATCTTTGGCTTCATCTATCTGGACAACATGGATAATAACTCCCGCGCCATGTATCTGAAACCCGAGATCATCGCGCTGTTCATCGAACAAATCACCATAGCGCTTAAGAACGCTATGCTATATGATAACCTACTACAAAAAAGCAGTGAGTTAAATGCCTTTGAACAGCTCAAGGATGAGTTTATGGCGATTGTGTCGCATGAACTCAATACTCCTCTGACCACCCTTCAGAGTTATGTTTCCCGTCTCAAGCGCAATCTCTACGCCGATGAGGATGAACGTAAGGAAATAGTGGGGAAGATCGAGAACTCGGTAAAGAAACTGATCTTGACCACCGGTGACATCACCACCATGAACAACTACAACCTCAAAAAGAGCCTATCCATGGCTCCTGTGGATATCACCGAGATCCTGGAATTGATTCAGCAGGAAGTGGAAATCCTGTCTCGCAAACGCAAGATGTTCATTCGCCTGGAAATCGAAAAAGATCTCACCAAGGTGAAGGCAAATTGGGAAGCACTTCACTTGATGATCTATAACATCGTGCTGAATGCCATCCGCTTTACCAATGACTTTGGCACCATCATCATTGGCGCCCGGAAAGCTGCTTTCCACCAGGAAAAGATTGATGGAAAAGATAGCGTGGTTGTGTACATTCAAGATAATGGCATCGGTATCCCAGATTATCAGCTAAAGAACGTGTTCCGTAAGTTCTATGAATTGAATGAGATCTATGCCCACAAATCGGGCACTGTGGAGTATCGTTCCAGCGGTCTGGGATTGGGACTGGCTACTTCACGCCGCATCGCTGAATTACACGGCGCGGATATCTGGATCAAGAGCAAGGAAAATGAAGGGACCACAGTGTTCGTGGCAATCCCGATCAGAAAGTAAGCTCAAAGACCGGACTCTATTTAAACATGTCGCAAGCGTGTTTCCAGCGCTTGTGCACCCAGAACCATTGGTGAGGGTATTTGTGTATATATTCTTCGGTGATCCTGGTAATATCGGAAAGTACTTTCCCATAGTTAGCTTCATCATCAGCCAAATCGGGGTATTGGAGCATGGGGCGAAACTCAAAACGCAGAGTGTCATTCTCTTCTCGCACTACAAAACCTGGGATGATGGGGATATTATAACGCAGAGAGAGCTTTGCCACACCCTTCCAATGAGAAGCGGGGTAGCCCAGAAAATCCAGAACCATACCTGCTGAACCGGCGTTCTGATCTGCCAAAATGGCGACAATGCGGTTTTCTTTCAGGTCTTTTAGGATATCTCTAAGCCCACGTTTCATGTCAATGGTATGCACTCCGTTGCGTTCTCTAATTCCGTTCGTATAGGCGTCAAATAGCCTGTTGCGCTGCCTTTTGGTGATCACACTTACCGGCATACCTCGCAAGGGGAGGATTCTGGCGGCTTCCCAATTGCCGAAGTGCGCGGTGGCCAGGATTGCACCTCTGCCAAGAGCCAGTGCTGCATTCACATTCTCTTCACCAACGATCACGGATCTGGAGTTTAGTGTAGCGTCATCCATCAGATACACTTCCACGATGTTCAGCGCCATTTGGCGATACAATTGCCTCACATGGCGTTTTATAGTGGCAATGGACCAATCAGGATACACTTTCTGCATCTGC
The DNA here is from genome assembly GCA_023392795.1 of Candidatus Cloacimonadota bacterium. Classification (GTDB taxonomy): domain Bacteria; phylum Cloacimonadota; class Cloacimonadia; order Cloacimonadales; family Cloacimonadaceae; genus UBA5456. Next base: position 19,139 of record JAEWNJ010000139.1, on the reverse strand, counting down.
TTGATGGCTAGATTGCGTCGTATACCAATGCGGTAACCGATGATATCAAATAGCAGGCATACAATACGCTTTCTGAAGGCAATGGGAAGGGCTGATAACAGTGCTATCAGTCCTCTAAAAGAGTAGTATTCCAGAAGGTTTTGCAGCTTATTCAATTAGGGGAGGTCCTGGTGATGCATCAAAGGGCAGCAAGCTTGCTCAAGATCACGTTCTTGGAAACCAGGCCAACACTTGTATCCACCACCTTACCATCTTTCAGGTATAGCAGGGTGGGAATGCTCATTACACCGTGTTTCCCTGCCAATTCAGGGTAATCATCCACGTTTACCTTCGCCACAGTGATGTCACTCACTTCAGCGGCAACCTCTTCAACGATCGGACCAATCATGCGGCAGGGACCGCACCAATCTGCCCAGAAATCTATCAATACCTTGCCTTTGCTGATGATTTCATTGATGTTTTGATCTGACAATTCAACGATCATTATCTTGCTCCTTGTTCAATACTCAACTACAAGATAACGCGCATGTGACATGGCGCAAGTTTAGGACAAAGGGTAAGCCGTTAGCATGATGTTTTGCCCAAGTTTGGTTAGCTTCACCCGCTCTAAAGTGATGGCATCTGATATGGATGGCAAGTTCAGTCCGTGCAGGCAGGAATTTGCTCCGCCTAAAACCATATTACCATAGAATATCACGCATTTATCCACTAATCCGGCACGCCAGAAAGCTTCGCTGAGCCTATTACCCGTTTCCAGAAAAACACTACTGACCTTACGGAGATGCAGTTCTGACAGTACATGGTTCAGATCCAACTCATCGGCATTGCCTGGCACCAACGATGTTTGGATGCCCATAGCATGGAGTCTGGCCTCTTTCTCTTCATTGGCAGTGCAGTGAAACACCAACGCCGGGGCATGAACGGCGATCTGAGCGAAGCGTGAGGAAGGGCTCAAATCGAGAAAAGGATCCAATACCACTCTTAACGCTTTCTTGGATACCTTGACTCCTCGGGCATTTAACATGGCGTCATCCTTGATTACTGAATTGATCCCTGCCAAAACTACATCGCTGTTAGCTCGCATTCTGTGCACCATCTTGCGGGACAGCTCATTGCTGATCCACTGTGATGAACCGTCCATGGCGGCGTACTTACCATCCAGTGATAACGCGCATTTCCATGTAACAAAGGGGCGTTTCTTGACGATATTGCATATGAAAGCTTCGTTCTGCTTGCTTATCTGATCAGCCTCGATGCCGGATATGACCTCTATCCCGGCCTTCTGTAGTATCTCGAATCCTTTTCCCGATACGAGTGGGTTGGGGTCAGCTATACCCGCCACCACTCTGGAGATTCCCGCTTTGATGATGGCTGCGGTACAGGGAGGTGTCTTCCCTTGATGACAACAGGGCTCCAGGGTCACATACATGGTTGAGCCTTTTGCCAGTTTTCCAGCCTTTTTCAGCGCGTCAGGCTCGGCATGATCGAAGCCATAGGCTTGGGTACGCCCTTTGGCGATCACCTTACCATCTTTCACGATCACTGCTCCCACAAAGGGATTTGGGCTGCATAAGCCGCGAGATTTTTCCGCCTCGCGGATGGCTAGACGCATAAAGTACTTATCCATACAGATCCAGGTTCTTTTTGGCCAGCTCATAGGTAGGATTCTTTTTCAACAGTTCTCTCCAGACCTTTAGCGCGTCAGCTTTGTCACCTCCAGCCAGTAGGGCAATGGCAAGGTTATTGGCGGCATCGGGATTATCGGGCTCCAGATCAAGCACAGCGGAGAACCACAAGCGTGCTTCAGAATAGTTCTTCTCGTTCAAGTAAAGCAGCCCCAGATGCATATAGGGAGGAGTAAACAGGTTATCCAGCGCGATGGCATTGAATAGATCCACCTTGGCTTTATCGATCGCTTTTACCAGCAACCAGTAGAGGGCACGATAGTAGTATAGATCAGCGCTGTCCACATAGCTGCGCATGGCTTCCGAGATCTCAAAGTATGCTTTTTGATCATCGGAATTCCCCAGTAAAGTGGCGATGTTCTGATATAGCTCATTCTGCTTGAAATAGAGGCTGGGATTTCCATTCAGGTTTTGCCGCACATACCAGTTATCTGCATCTTTACGCAGTACTAAGGTCCATTCCTGTTTGTGGTTGAGTTCCACAAACACCAGCGCACTGTTGCCATCCTCGCTAAAACCAGTATGAATGGGGCAGAAGCTCTTAACCTTTTTCAGGAAAGGGACAGCTCTCAGGATGTCCTTGTATCTTTCTTTCAGATCAGCAAGAGGGGATTGGTTCATGGTCAGGTGTCGAAGATCGTCATACTCCAGAGCGATGATATGTTCCAGATACTTACTCGCCACGTACTCAGGATTATCGACCTGAATGGCAGGCGCCACATCCAGCCCCAGTTTCTGCATCAGATAATCCAGAGGGAAGTAATCAGGGTATTGAAATCCGGTAAGCCAGGCCAGCATTTCTGAGGGATTCGACATGGCATGGGCCTTGGGACTGATACCGTTAAAGCTAGGATTGCTTTTGCCGATCCATAGATCGATATACTTTTTGATGGCATGATTCATCTCGGCCAAAGTATCCGTCTTGAAGGCGGGTAGGGGATTCTGATCCAGCCTCTTCCCCGCGTATGGACAGCTCTCGGGGCACTTCAGATCAACGCGTATATCGTTACAACAGCGCCAGCAAAGTCCTTTGTTTACCCGAGGACAGTGACGTAGCGCACGTTGGATACGGCATTTCTTACAGCGATCCCTGGCACTTAGAGCGAACATGGTTGCTCCGGCAATGGTGGTGCCATCCGTTTGTATTGGCTCTTAGCGATCAATTTGTACACAGTATTCAGTTTCTGAGGATCGAAGACCGCGGTGTCTTGCATGTGATGAATGGCGTAAAGGATCTCATCCAAATCGCTGTACTGAATCCCCATTTCTGCTTCATCGCTCTGATCCTCCCAGAGATCGGCACTGGGGGTTTTGTCAATGATCTGTTTGGGGATATTTAGTAGTTTAGACATTTCCCACACCTCAGTCTTGTAAAGCTGGCCGATGGGTTCCAATGCGCAAGCGGCATCCCCAAACTGAGTAAAGTACCCGGTCATCAGTTCACTCTGATTGCTGGTGCCAACTACCAATGCGCCATATTTGGCAGAAAGGTCGTATAGCACACACATGCGGGTGCGCGCCATCCAGTTGCCACGGCGTAACGGACTTGCATCAGGTGCACTGCTTACGAACCAAGAATCAACCATGGGGCTGATATCGATGACTTCATGGGCAATACCCAAATTGTTACAGAGGACTTGTCCATCCTCCAAACTCTGGGGATTGCTGAGTCTGTAAGGCATCATAATGCCGATTACGTTTTCTTTACCAATCGCCTTAACCGCCAAAGCGGCCGAAAGAGCGCTGTCAATACCGCCGGATATGCCAATGATGTATTTTGAAAGGCCGCTGGAAGTCAGGTAATCCTTCAGAAAGCGGCATATCTTGTTCATCTCTTTGTTATAGTCAATGTTACGCATGTAATCATCTCCGTATCTTTGCTGTTGGCAGATTTTCAGCCGGGCCACTGAGAGTCAAGTGAAAACTATTCCTACACGCTGCTCTTGCATGTAGCTTAAGAGATTAATCAGCATACAGGCATCCAGTTTCCCAAAACTCAAGGATTTACAGATGCGGATTTGCTTGACACAAAAGTGAAGATTTTTATAGTGGTAAAAAAACAAAATAAGTATGGAGGAATCCAAATGACCTTTAATGAATTCATGGCCAAGGTCGCAGCGAAGAACCCCGGCGAACCCGAGTTTCTTCAGGCAGTCAAAGAAGTTGTAGAAACCATCTGGGAAGCTTATGAAAGCAATCCCCGTTTCGTAAAAAACAACATTCTCGAACGCATCGTGGAGCCCGAACGCACCATCATTTTCCGCGTCCCCTGGATGGACGATAAAGGTGAAGTGCATGTAAACCGTGGTTATCGCGTGCAGTTCAACAGCGCCATTGGCCCTTACAAAGGCGGCCTTCGCTTTCATCCCAGCGTAAACCTCTCCATCTTGAAGTTCCTGGGATTTGAACAGATTTTCAAAAACAGCCTTACCACTCTGCCCATGGGCGGCGGTAAGGGCGGTAGCGATTTCGACGCAAAGGGTCGTTCCGACGCCGAAATCATGCGTTTCTGCCAATCTTTCATGGCTGAGCTCTATCGTCATATCGGTGCTGATACAGACGTTCCTGCTGGTGATATCGGCGTTGGTGGCCGTGAGATCGGATACCTGTTTGGTATGTACAAGAAGTTGCACAACGAGTTTACCGGAGTACTTACCGGTAAGGGCAGAACTTGGGGCGGCAGCCTGATTCGTCCTGAAGCCACAGGTTTTGGCGTAGTCTATTTCACCGAAGAAATGCTGAAGACCAAGGGTGAAACCTTTGAAGGCAAGAAAGTGGCTCTTTCCGGTTTCGGCAACGTTGCCTGGGGCGCCGCGCAAAAGGTAACCGAACTTGGTGGCAAAGTGGTCACCATTTCTGGTCCTGACGGCTATATCTACGATGAAGCCGGCCTGAATGCTGAAAAGATCGATTACTTGCTAGAGCTTCGCGCCTCCAATAATGACCGCGTAAGCGATTATGCAGACAAATTCCCCGGTGCCAAGTTCTTCGCCGGAAAGCGTCCTTGGGAAGTGAAAGTGGATGTAGCCATTCCTTGCGCCACCCAAAACGAATTGCACGTGGAAGATGCCAAGGCTCTTATCGCCAATGGTTGCAAATGCGTTTGCGAAGCCGCGAATATGCCTTGCACTCCGGAAGCGGTGGAAGTCTTTATGAACGCCAAGATCCTCTTTGCCCCCGGCAAAGCTGCAAACGCTGGCGGCGTAGCTACTTCCGGTCTGGAAATGACTCAAAACTCCATGCGCTTGAACTGGAACCGTGAAGAAGTGGACGAAAAGCTCCACAGCATCATGCGTAACATCCACGAAGCCTGCCGTGAAAACGGAACTCAAGCTGATGGCTGGGTGAATTACGTGAAGGGCGCGAACATCGCAGGATTCCTCAAGGTTGCCAACGCCATGTGCGACCAGGGTCTTGTGTAAACCCTAATAAACAACTCTCAGAATAATAAGGCAGGATTTCGATCCTGCCTTCGTATTTTATGTGTATTATGAAATATTCCTTGACGAATATGCCGCGTATATGCGAGCTTCAACCCATAGTTGACTTAATGAAAGGAGACACGATGAAAAAGATACTGATCACATGGTTGATCTTGCTGGTCAGCCTCGGTGCATTTGCCCAGAGAAAAGCGTTGGTAATAGGTAATTCATCCTATGAGAAGTATGCCTTCAGCAGCGCCAAAAACGATGCCCAATTGGCCGCAGATGCCCTCAAAGCTTTGGACTACACGGTGGTACATAAGACGGATCTGAATTACACCGAGTTCACTAAAGCCCTTGATGATTTCAAAAAGGATCTAGGAACAGGTGATGTGGCAGTCTTCTACTATAGCGGTTTTACCAAACAGGAATGCGGGAAGAACTATCTCGTAATCAATAAAGATCCCAAGGTCAAAGGTGATCAGTTGATCAGCGTCGATGTGGCACTGGAAGCGATTTCTCGCGCCACTGAATCTTTCATGTTCCTGGAATCCCGCCAGATCGGCACATCGTTTTTCAAGAATCCCTGTGGAAAGGACAAGGGGCTGGCCTCCATCGATAAGCTAGGTGCCAATCAGGGCTTTGCCATGGCCGCCGGATCAGGAAAAGAATTGCGTCCTGCCAGTGCGAAGTACAGCGTCTTTACTCATGCTCTGTTTAAGAACATGACTGAAGACATGATGGATTTTCCCGATATGATGGCAGCGGTGGTGAGAGACACAAAGGTGGAAACCAAGGATGCGCAAAGCCCTTACTGGAAAAGTAACCTCAAAGCGCCATTCAGCTTTTATCATCCCGAACAGGGCCTCAAATACCGTTTCCGTCTACCCACATATCGAGGGTTGGAAGGTGGCGGCAGCTACAATTTCTAAGCATTAATCAAGGCTAAACATACGCTTCATCCCGATTTCGGTCAGATGGTTACAATTGACCGGAGTAATCAGGATGAAGCGTTTTTTGTTTATCAACGCCTTGCCTCTAGCTGCCGGTTTGAGGGCGTTTGTCACTTCCAGATCTAGCCCATATCAAGCCTTAACTGTTAATGCTTGATATGGGTTTGCTAACCTCCTGCATAAGATTTCGGAGGGGGGAAGAGCGCTGGCCGGGTCATGATCACCAAATATAACCATGATATGTTCCCAAAACAAAAGAAGAGAATACAAGAATTACTTGACGATTTGGCGCTTTATGAGATTGTGCACTACTGAAGATAATTCAAGGAAACACAATGGAATATATTGATTTTAAGAAAGATGCTCAAGATTTAATGGGACAGATATCTGAAGTTCGCCGCCTGATGGATCAGGCGTCCCGAGAATCTGAACTGGCGGAGCTGGAAGCAGAAATGAATAAAGCTGATTTTTGGAATGATCAGAATCGCGCCAAAAAGATAAGTAAAAGACTGGCACAGTTGCGCGATGAATTGGATCATATCCGAAAGTTGGAGAGCACCAAAGACGAGCTGCAGACATATATCGACTTTCTGGATGAGGATTTCTCCGATAGTCTTTTTGCAGAAGCGGTTGACGCGTTGCCTGGGATTCGTGGCTTTACAGAAAAGGCAGAAATTGAATGTTTACTAAACGATAAGTATGATCACAATGACGCACTTTTTACCATCCACGCAGGAGCAGGAGGCACCGAAGCTCAGGATTGGGCACAGATGTTGCTCCGAATGTATATGCGCTGGGCTGAGAACAACAAATATAGCTTCAATGTGATCGACAGTCTTCCTGGAGAAGAAGCGGGCATCAAGAGCGCCAGCATCGAAATTAGTGGTAATATGGCCTATGGCTTGCTGAAGAGCGAGATTGGCATCCACCGCTTGGTGCGCATGAGTCCCTTTAATGCACAGGGCAAACGGCAGACGTCATTTGCCTCGGTCTTTGTCTATCCTGAATTTGATGACGATATCGAAGTGGAGATTGATCCCAAAGACCTAAAGATCGATACATATCGTTCCAGCGGAGCGGGGGGACAGCACGTGAATACCACCGATTCCGCCGTACGGATCACGCATTTACCTACAAACATAGTGGTAAGCTGTCAGAATGAGCGTTCTCAGATCCAGAATCGTGAAAAGGCCATGGCGATTCTGAAAAGCCGTCTGTATCAGTACTATGAAGAGCTTCGCGAGCAGGAAAAGAAGAATACTGAAAACACCAAAACTGAGATCGGCTGGGGTAATCAAATCCGTTCCTATGTGTTCCAACCTTACCAGATGGTCAAAGACCACCGTACCAATCACGAAAGCGGACAGGTGGATAAGGTGATGGATGGTGATCTTGATCCCTTCATCTATGCCTGGCTGAAGATGGCGGCTAAAACGAGGATGAATGGCTAACAAGGATTATAAAGAACTCTTGCCCAAGTTTGATCACAATAAAAAGCCACGTCATATCGGAATCATCATGGATGGCAACGGACGCTGGGCCAAGAAACGCTTGCGTCCCCGGATATTTGGTCATCGGGCGGGCGCTGATGCGATCCGGGAAGTTGTGGAATTGGGCGTGGAATTGAAACTGGAACTGCTCACATTCTATGCTTTTTCCACAGAAAACTGGAATCGCCCGCAGGACGAAATCGACGGCTTATTGAAACTGCTTAAAGAGTTTTTGATCAAAGAGATACCTGAACTGAACGAGCAGAACATCAGGGTCGATTTTATCGGTTCGGATAAAGGTCTGGATCCTCAGTATATGGAGGAGATTCGCGCTCTGGCAGCCCAAACGCATCAGAATACCGGGATGCAGGTAAATATCGCATTTAACTACGGTGGCAGGCTGGAGATCGTGGAAGCCATCAAACGCTTGACCTCGAAAGAGATAGAGCTGCTGACGCCGGAAATCTTCGGAGAGTTTCTCTACACTGCTGGGCAACCCGATCCCGATCTGATCATCAGGACCAGTGGGGAATCGCGGTTGTCGAATTTCCTATTGTGGCAATCTGCCTATGCTGAGATCTACATCACTCCGACTTTGTGGCCGGATTTTGGCAAGCGAGCCTTTTTGGAAGCGCTGCTGGACTATCAAAACAGGATCAGAAGATTTGGAGGAGTGTAAGGGATGAGCGATCTTGGAAAACGAGTGCTGGTTTCATTGATCTTCATACCCGTCCTACTACTTGCTTTGTATTTCGAGGGAATCCCGATCTTCCTGATGTTCCTGTTTGTTAGCATCCTGGGGGCCCAGGAATACCGGGATATGATGAGAAGCATGGATGACAGGGATCCGCTAATCTGGCTGGTTCTAAGTCCTTTATTCTATTGCGCATGGGTCTTCTTTCCCAGTCTGGAGTTTCCTATTCTATGGCTGGCGATTTTTGTGGCCTTCATTCAGGGTTTTGTGAATTGGGATGTATCTACCAGTATCCCGCGGATGTTAAGAATGGTTTTTGGTGTCATATACACCGCGATGTTCCCTGCTATGATCGTAAAAATCGCATGGTATCATGAACCCTCCAAAATATTACTTGCCTTAATTCTGATGATCTGGATTGTGGACTCCGTGGCTTATTTTGTGGGAATGCGTTTTGGTAAAAAGCGTGGAATCACACCAGTTAGCCCGAAAAAAAGCAGAGAAGGCTTCATCGCGGGAGCTCTTGCCCCCTTTGTAGCTTTGCTTATATTATATGTTAGCGGATTCGCCATAATACCTTGGCCCCTGATGTTTATAATCGCTATAGCAGCAGGGATCTTTGGCCAGTTGGGCGATCTGCTGGAATCCATGTTGAAAAGATTTGGTAACGTAAAGGATAGCTCTCACCTCATACCGGGGCATGGGGGCGTTTTGGATAGAACGGATAGTATATTGCTGGCAGGATCATTTCTGTACAGCGCAGTAAAAATTATAAACATGTGAGGTAAACATGATGAAAAAAACACTCGTAACCCTGTTCCTGTTAGCGGCGATCTCAATGATCTTCGCGCAAGCAGCCAACCTTTTCTTCAGCGAATACATTGAAGGCGCTTCAAACAACAAAGCCATCGAAATCTTCAATGGTACTGGAGAAACCGTAGACCTTTCCGAATACTCTGTAAAACTCGGCTCGAACGGCGGAGAATGGAGTGCCACAAATTCCATCACCTTGGAAGGCAGCCTGGCCAATAACTCCGTTTATGTGATTGCCAACTCACAAGCAGCGGCCACAATCCTGAACGTAGCTGATATTACCAGCACCGTTACCTACTTCAATGGAGACGACGCTCTGGGTCTCTTCCATGGTGAGACCATGATCGACATCATCGGCGTTTATATGGTGGATCCCGGAACAGCCTGGGACGTTGCAGGCGTGGCAGGAGCTACTCTGAATCACACCCTCATTCGTAAACCCAATATCGTTCAGGGAAACACTAACTGGGCAACTTCTGCCGGAACCAATATGGACGATAGCGAATGGTTGGTGGAAGCACAGGATTATTTTGATAACATCGGTGCCCACACCTTCAATCCCGGTGGCGGTGAAATGGCGGGAACCCCTGTCTTCGATCCCCCAGCCGGAGCTTATACTACAGCCATCAACGTGAGCCTCAGCTCCAGCACAGCCGGTGCCGTGATCCGTTACACTCTGGATGGATCTGAACCTACCACCAGCTCTACTCAATACAGCAATCCCATTCCGATCAATGTAAGCACCACCATCAAGGCCAAAGCCTGGGCTGATGATATGGATCCTTCATACACTGCCACTGCGAATTACATCTTCCCAGTGGTGGTTCAAGACATCGCAGAATTGCGCCAGCAAAATGCCGACAATAGCACCATTTACCACATTCCTGGTAACGTGATCCTTACTTTCAAGCAAAGCAATCGCAACCAGAAGTACGTGCAGGACGCCAACGCAGCGATTCTGATCGACGATCAGCCAAACGTGATCACCACCAATTATCAGATCGGTGATGCCATAGCAGGATTAACCGGAAAGCTGAATTTGTACTACGAAACTCTGCAATTCCTGCCTACACTTGATCCGGGCGCTCCCGTATCCAGCGGCAACCATGTCGTTATTCCTACTGTCACTATAGCTCAACTGAATGGTGATGTGGGTGTGAACATGTATCAATCCCGTCTGGTGTATATTAATGATGTACATTTCGATAGCCCTAGCGGAAACTATGCCACCAATCCTGCTGTGAATTACCCCATTTCTGATGCTACTGGAGCCATGACTTTCCGTACATCATTCTATGATGTGGATTACATCGATACTCCCATGCATCAAGGCAATTTCAGCATCCAGGGCATCATTGCTCATTTCCAGAGCGGAGCACAAATCACTCCCCGTATGCTGACAGACTTCAATCCTGTTTCAAATGATGACCATGTGGCTACTCCTGCCGGCATCAAGCTGATCGGAAACTTCCCCAATCCTTTCAATCCTAATACCACTATCCAATTTAATATGGACAAAGCTGCTCCCGCCACGGTTAGCATATTTAACCAGAAGGGCCAGTTGGTGAAGGATTTCAACATCAGCGCAGCTGAAAAAGGAATGAACAATCTGCACTGGAATGGCACCGACAACAGTGGTAAACCCGTATCCAGCGGAGTGTACTACTTCCGTCTCAAATCCGGAAGCTACAGCTCCACCAAAAAAATGATCTTAATGAAGTAACTTGAAGTTCAGAAGCCATCTATATTGCCTGTTAACGATATGCATATGGTCTTCTCTGGAACTTTCCGGCAAGCTCTTGGGAACGGAGATATCACCGTTTGCCATCACAGCCTGGAGGTTTATTATCGGAGGAGCCGTAATCGCCCCGTTTGCAGCGCGACAGATGGTGCACAATAAGCATAGCTTGGACAAGAGCAGCCTGCTTTCTTTCGGCGCTTTGGGATTCCTGAACGTCGTGGTAAGTATGCTGCTCTTGCAGCTTGCGATCTACTTTGGCAAGGCCTCGCTTACCGCGATGATAGTAAGTATGAACCCTCTGTTTGTGAGCGTGTTTGCGATCTTTATACTCAGAGAAAGGCTTTCTGGGATACAGATCTTATCTCTTGTGGTCGGTATCGCTGGACTGGGACTGATCATCTGCGCCGAAAGAGATTTGAGCTCCGGGCTCTATCTAAACTTGCCCTTGGGTATACTCTTTGCCATTCTGGCTTGTATTACTTTTGCCCTCTACACCGTACTCACTAAGCGTTTGGTGGCCAGGCACGGCAACTTGATTACAAACTCAATGTCATTCCTGATTGGGGGCATCCTTTTAGCGCTGATCAACCTGGTCATCGGTAAAAGCATGCTCTTTGAACCGAATCTGCGCAGTATCCTGTTGATCATGTACTTGGGACTGGTGGTAACGGGTCTGGCTTATGTGCTGTATTTCGAAGGGATGAAGCAACTAACGGCATCTCGCGCATCCATATACTTCTTTCTCAAACCTGCCATAGCGTCGATCCTGGCGTACCTTGTCCTGCAGGAAAAACTGGGAGCATTACAGATAGCTGGAATGATGCTGATTATGCTGGCTTTATCCAGAAACATTCTCCTCAAAAAGGCCTAAGGATATGAGCGAGATCAATCTGAAGAAGAATATCCTTACCAGCGGAAGCTTCCGTCTTTTGATCATGATAGCCTCCTTTTTTACAAGTTTTATGTCAGCCAGATATCTTGGTGTGGAAATCAAGGGTGAGTACAGCTATCTATTGACAATGACCAGCTTCGCGTGGGCCATCTTGGATATGGGTGTATATCGGAGCATACCGTACCTGGTGAGAAAGTACCCAAATAAGATCCATGAAGTTTACAGCTATTCCTTGTGCCTGTTTCTACTTGAGAGTATTCTTCTAGGTTTGGTTGGATTGGGTTTTATAGGTTTCTGGAGCAAGTTTCTTAGCTTCGAGCTAAACCAGACATCAACCTTGTTACTGGTTGCCATTATCACCACTTCTAAGTTTGGAATGCAACTGCAATCTCTACAAGTGGGGATGAATAGGATATGGGACCTATCCATAGCCAGATTCTTAAGTTCCATCTTCACCGTAATCTTGCTGTTGATTGCTTTACTATTTATCAGTGATGTGAATAAACTCACATTTATGCTAGCTATAATCCTTGGTTCTCAGCTAATGATGATCGGATACATTCTGGGCTCTACAAAGTTAGGACCGATCACAATCCATATAGATCCAGCCTTACTGAAGATTATCTATACATATGGTTTCCGTGTCTTTGTGTCATCTATTTTGGTTACATTCCTGATCCGTGCTGACATCATATTGATCAAGAGAGCATTAGATTATAGCCAGGTAGGCATTTACTCCATTGCAGCAAACATCATAGATGTTTTACAGATCGCTTCAAACACTGTGGGTAGCCTACTTTTGGTCAAGCTTGCAGATAGTGTCACCATTGAAGAAAAGTGGGACATCATGCGTAGGATTATCTTTGTGTTTACGATAGTCTTGGGTGTGGCTAATGTCTGTTTCATTATCTTTGGAAAACTCCTTTTAGGGCTATTCTTTGGTATGGATTTCATACCAGTGTATGGTGTATACTTGTGGTTGATTCCGGCCAGCTTTAGCCTTTCCTTTGGCTCCTTGTTCAATAACTATCTGAATAGTAAGGGATTTCCTATTATCAGCGTTGTCTTCCCAGCCATTGCCCTGTTGCTAAACATATCTTTGAATCTGCTCTTGATACCAGTGTATGGAATATATGGGGCTGCTTTGGCTACTAGTATTGCTTATACATTGTGGTTTGCATTGATCGTGGTTTATGAGCATTACACAACAGGAAGGGTCATGCTATCTTATCTTGTTCCCCGTAAGTCAGATGTGGTAGAAATCAGAGATTTTGCAGTATCCCTGTTACCCGCGAGAAAGCACTGATCAATGAGAAACGACAGAATGAGACTCCTTATAATCACAGACCTCTATCCAGATCGTATCAATCCGATTGGCGGTATCTTCGTAAAGCATCAAGCGCAAGAGCTGATGAAGCATTATGATGTTCACGTGTTTGCTACGCACATGTATGATGATGTTTCAGATATGGATAATTACAATGATCCCAAGGGAGAGTATCACGACTATATCAAGATCATTCGACCTCTATATCTTCTAAACATCATCAAGTATCGGCATTTAGTGATTCCTCGACTGAAGAAAGTGATAGGGAAGCTCAATCCTGATATCATACACGTTCATGATTGCAGACACGTTCCAGAACTTGTAAACCTAGCTCCACTTTTGAGCAATTCCGGAATCCCTCACTATCTGACTGTTCACAACATGGCAACACATCCAGTCAGGATCAAGAATATGCTTTCGCGCATGATCTATCGATTTCTACTACCTATCGCTTATAAAGGTTGGGATCACATCTTCTGTGTCAATAACCAGCTCATCCAGCAGATATCAGCTATCACTCAGACTCATAATATCAGCATGATAGGAAACGCAATAAAACCATATAGCTCTGCTTCAGACCCACTGATCGACAAGGTGGTATCCTTCCTTGAAGGAGCAGAGTTTAAGATAATCAGTGCTGGGAATCTGAAAGCAACCAAGGGATTCGACCTTTTGATAGAAGCTGTTGCCGGAATTGTGAGGGATGGAATACCCATTCGCCTCGCCATCTTTGGAGATGGGGATCAACGTGCAAGCCTCGACCGTTTGATCATGGATCGAGGAATGAAAAATGCCATCTGCTGTTTTGGCGGAGTCGAGAATTCGATATTGAGAAACCTGTATCCTCTCTTTGATGCCTTCATTCTCCCAAGTTATAGTGAGACCTTTGGCATCGTGTATCTGGAAGCTATGGCTGCAGGAATCGTAACTGTGGGAGTTAGGGGCCAGGGTATTGATGGGGTTATCAAACACGGAGATAATGGCCTTCTTGTCGATCCTAAGAGCATAGAAAGTATTGAACAGCAAATTCGATGGATTATCAGCCATCCCACTGAAGCAAAGAACATTGCACAAGAGGGAAAGATCCTGGTAGATCGGGATTTCCGTTTGGAACAGCTGTGCGACCGCATCATGAGTGTCTATGAAAAGCGATAATCGGATCCTGATGATCGTCAACGAGTTCCCTCCCACGGGGGAGAGTGGCGTTCAAAGACCCCTAAAGTTCTTGAAGTATCTAGACAGAGCGGGTTGGAAGTGCTGGGTCATTACTCCCAAGAAGCTGCCCAAAAGCGTCATTGATACATCTCTATGTGATGATGTCCCTCCCCAAGCGCACATCATCAAAACCCATAGCTGGGGCCTAACCGCCTCAGCCACCGATAGAGTGGCTGATCTTCGTGCTCAAACAGCTAACAAACAGAGGTTGTTGAAGCGCCTGATATGGAGCGCTGCCAAATTGATCAACGACATTGTTTTCCCAATTGACAAGCAGATTGGATGGGCTCCATTTGCGCTTGTTGCAGCCATCAAAACCATCCGTAAGCATGATCTCCGTAATGTCTATATCACTGGCTTCCCTTTCTCAGCACTATTGATTGGAATTGCGCTGAAACATATATTCAAGGACAAAGTATTCTGGGTTGCGGATTATCGAGATGCATGGCAATTCGAACCTCTCATTGAGCACAACGTTCTGCCATTTCGTTATGCTTTGATCCGCTGGTGCGACGATCTGGTACTAAAGACCTGTGATCGTATTCTTTTTGTCACGGATTACATCAAGGAACGGTACACCAGTCACTATGCATGGATTGAGCAAAAAGCTGAAGTGATAACCAATGGCTTTGATGAAGACGATTTCGCCCAAGTACAACCGCATAAGTTTGACAAATTCACTTTTGTTTATATGGGCAAGATCTATGGACACATTAGAAATCCCCTCCCACTACTGCGAGCTATCGGGAAAATAGAAGATATCGATTTCCAGTATATTCACATCGGAACTATAGACAAAGAAGTGCTCGAAGAGATTCAGAACATGCAGTTGCCATTTTTCCAATATTGGGGTTACAAGACACATCAGGAAGCCATCAACTTCGCCGCTGGGGCAGACATCAGTATCCTGATAAACAACAATGACATTGAATCTACGGGAGTTTTGACCGGCAAGATATTCGAGTTAATCAAGATCGGCAAACCTATTCTTGCTGTAGGACCTCGCCATGGCTTAGTTAGAGATCTTCTGGAACAGACCAATTCAGGCGCTTATGCCTTCATAGAAGATGAGGAAGCCATACTGGCGGCAATCAATAAGCTGCTGACCGGAAACATGAAACGAGTGAATATGGATGTTATTGATTCTTTTTCTCGCAAGAGACTCACCCAGAGATTGATTGAGGTCTATCAACATGGAGTATAGATACCTGATTGTCCATACTTGGGGTATTGGAGATATGATTCTCCTGACACCTGTTTTGGAGCTAATACATCATTTATTCCCGGAAGTCAGCTTTGATTTTGCTGTGTTTCAGGGAAGCTCCATGCTCCCGATAAAGAACGCGCCATACACTTCTGTGGTCCACCAATGCAGCTATAAGCCATCCCAACTACTGCCGATGATAGCCAGATTAAGGCGGGAAAAGTACGATTATTGCATCACAACATCGGGGATTAGTGCCATTAAGGCCGGTTTGTTTTCATGGCTGATTCAAGCAAGATGTCGGATTGGTGATTATCAGGGGAAACCCAGTCCATTCTATACAATTCAGATTCCCTTTGTTGCATCGATGCTCAGAACTTGGGCAAATTACAATGTCTTCAAGCTCATTTTCCCGCTGCCTGAGGTTGATGCGTTTCAAAATGATCCAATGTATAGTAGTCTATTCAGAACCAGGTATTACAGTAAAGAGTATACATCAGCAGAAGCCAGGAACTTTTTCTCTCAATACTTTGATGAACAGGACTTTGTGGTGGCCATACATCCCGGTTGCACCGCCAAGAATAAATACCGCAGATGGGATTTGGAGTATTTTGTGGAATTGGTGGGACTCCTTAATAAGGACTTTCCGAAGTGGAAATATTACATCATTGCCGGGCCTGATGAACTGGAAGAAGGCAGAGCCTTGAGCCAGCGCCTATCTGTACCAATCTTGAGTGGTGTTAATCTGGACGTTGTGTATGAAACACTAAAGCTAAGTACGATGATCATCAACACTGATTCCGGAATCGGACATATTGCTTCGTGCCATCACTTACCAAGTTTTGTAATCTTTGGTCCAGGAGATGAGAGACAAACAGCTCCTTTTAATCCACAAGCAGTCACGATCAGATCCGATACCCCGTGTGCGCCATGCGTCCAAAGTAGAAACAAGAAGGCTTGCTCCACTGAATGCCTGAGAAACTTGAAACCAAGTTTGGTTGCGGATGTTATCAGGGATCACGCCCCTTTGACTGCGTTTACCACTTCCTGAAAAAGCCCTAATCAAGCCTTAACAATAAGGGCTTGATAGCTGCTTGATTATCGCATGACAAAGAGCCTGAAGAGGGAATGTCCTTGACAGAGTGTCCCGGGGCAGATAAGTAGTACTGCATGGCAAGTGGGACGCTAATAAGTACTATGATGTATTGCTTTCCAGCCCTGATGATCATTGATGATCGGCAGGACAGGCAAGCATTTGATGAAAGCACTTACCCAGATTTGGACGGACTCGTACTGGAGAAATTGTGAAGACTTTGTTTATCAGTTCACGCATTCCCTACCCTCCTGACAGGGGGGATAAAGTGCGTACCTTGTATCTCTTGCGGCAGTTTGCCGCAATGGGTGAGGTGTGCCTGATATCAATGGTCGATCCTCATGCTGATGACGAAGCCATGCGGATATTGAAAGAAGAGATTACCGAATGTCACTTCATCCCGCATCCCCGTTGGCGAGCGTTGTGGAATCTGGCTTTGAATCTTTTCTCCTCTTTGCCCTTTCAAGTGGCGTACTATCTCAATCCCAAATTCATGAAACTGGTGCGAGGTCTTGATCCAGGGGGATATGATGCTGTGTACTGCCATCTGATCCGCATGGTGCCTTATGCCATGCATCTGTCTCATCGCAAAGTGGTTCTAGATTACACTGATTGCATATCTCTGGAGTATTCACGCAGTTTGCAGCATCTCAGTTTGCTAAAACGCATCTTCTTTCGTGAAGAAGCCAAACGTACTGCTCAATACGAGCTTAAAGTAGCCAATCTCTTCGCGGAGAATTGGGTGATATCTCCAGTAGATATCTCCATGTTAGGCTTGCAGGCTCATCATCGCAGCATCGTGCTGCCCAATCAGGTGATAATCCCCGAAACGCTGCCCCAAAAGCAATTCCACGGCCGTCTGATCTTTACAGGGAACATGAGTGTGGCACATAATGTGGTGGCAGCTCAGAATCTCTGCTTTAAGATCATGCCAGCGCTACTGCGAGACTATCCCGCGCTTGAACTAGTCATTGTGGGAGCCAATCCTTCCCAGGAAGTTCTGGCTCTTGATAAAGTAAATGGCACCAGAGTTCTCGGCTTTGTGGACGATCTTTATTCCGAGCTTATGGCTGCAGATATCTTTGTGGCGCCGATGTATTTTAGCGCAGGTATCCAGAATAAAGCCCTGGAAGCCATGGCTTGTGGGTTACCCGTGGTTACTACATCCAATGTGGCTAAGAGCCTGGATGCTCACGATGAAGTGGAACTGATGATCGCCGACGATAATCTGGGCTTTGTAAAGAAAACCACTCATCTCATCCAAAACGCTGAAGCGAGAGATCAAATTGGTCGCGCCGGGCGTTCATTGATCCTCAAGAAGTATTCCCCCGCGGCAGTATCGGACCTGATCCGCGAGCGTTTAAGATTAATAACTAATCCTCAATAGAAAGGAGTCTTTATCAAATGAAGAAAGTAAGACTAGGACTCATCGGATGTGGCAGAATCTCAAAGAATCACTTTGAAGCCATATCGCAGATTCCGGAAGCTGACTTTGTAGCTGTTTCTGATGTTCTTCCCGAGAAAGCCGAAAAGGCTGCCGCAGAATATCATATCCCTAATGTTTACACAGATTATCATGAAATGCTTGCCAAAGAGAAACTGGATTTGATTTCCATCTGCTCCCCCAGCGGGATGCATCCAAATATGGGCATTGACGTAGCTAAAGCAAAGGTGAACGTTCTCACAGAAAAGCCCATGGCGATCAATATCGAAGCAGCCGACCGACTGATCCGCGCTTGTGATGAAAACCAGGTGAGGCTCTTTGTTGTAAAACAAAACAGACTCAATAGCACGATGCAACTCCTGAAACGGGCAATTGATAAAAACCGCTTTGGACGAATCTACATGGCGCAGGCAAATGTTTTTTGGACTCGTCCACAGGCCTATTATGACGCGGAAAAGTGGCGTGGAACCTGGGAGTTTGACGGCGGAGCTTACATGAATCAGGCAAGTCACTATGTGGATGCCATTTATTGGCTATTGGGCAATGTGGATAGCGTTTCTGCCTTCACTGCCACTATGGCCAGGAAGATTGAGGCTGAAGACACCGGCAGCGCTATTCTTCAATTCCGTAGTGGAATCATTGCCTCGATAAACGTTACTATGCTCACTTACCCAAAGAATTACGAGGGATCCATTACTATCATCGGTGAGAAAGGTATCGTTAAGATCGGCGGAGTAGCTGTGAACAAGATCGAGAAATGGGAGTTTGAGGATTATGATGATGACGATCGCATCGCTCAGGACGCAAATTACCAGCCACCCAATGTCTATGGCTTTGGACACAATCCCTATTATCGCAATGTAGTGGATGTATTACTTGGCAGGGCTGTGCCTTCTACCGACGGCCGCGATGGGCGCAAATCGGTGGAGATCATCCAGGCTATTTACCAAAGTGCCAAGACTGGCAAAAAAGTAAGCCTGCCTCTTTGAAGTAAACTATGAAGCAAGCAGCCTGATACTCTGGTATTGGGCTGCTTTTCTATTGCTCTCGGTTTAGCTCTCCAACACGTAGATGGATGCTCTTACCACACCGGCTCTGATCCTGGTGTGAGGATCCACAAAGCATGCCTTTCCCGATGATGCAGTCAAGAATGCCAATTGCGAATC
>JAEWNJ010000106.1 GCA_023392795.1 Candidatus Cloacimonadota bacterium | reverse complement strand
GAGAGGTGTCAATGAAAGCTCTGCCAATTGTTATCTTACTGTGTATCATGCTGATACCGATGGTTTTACGTGCCTCGGACTCCCCGTCTGTTTTCCCTATTCTAAGTGAAGATGAAACCCTGGAACTACACAGTATGTTAGGGGAAGCAGATCTAGTGCCGGCGCATACCAAGTTTTACCGCGATTGGGATCCTTATGCGCGTCTCAAGTCGGATTGGCATATGCATACCTTACAGGACGGCCTGGACGCAATACCTTTATTCAGTGATCTGCGCGAAGTAATGAACGTAAACTATCATGGACCCATCTACGAGCATCTTTTTGATATCACTTTCGGGGTCAAAGCCCTCGCACCCAGTGAGTCCCGTCACAATGAGATTGACAAGATCGCCGACAAGATCAAGAAACCGCGTGATATCTTCGTGTACCTGGAACGTGCATTTACTGAACTTGAACCACTGCTGCATAAGGCGTTTGGCAAGCTTAGCCCGGCGGAAATTGACACTCTGCAGGCTTTTTGCCTCCAGGCAATGCTGGAGGAAGAGCATAGCGAGGAATATCAGGCCTATTTCCAGCAGCAAAAGCTGCCCTGGCTGAATGAAATGGATCTGGAGCATATCGCGGACTTGCTGGAAAAAGTGGATGCCAGGGCTCTGGGAATGGCTGCCATGGAGTACCGTACCTGGGCAGAAATACTCGAAGTAGCTGTTTATTATATGGATCTAAAGCCTTCAAAACCAATCTTTCATAAAAGCCCCTGGGGCTTAATGGTGCTGGGCAGTATTGGTGACGATGTTTACAATCCCGCAAAGTATCCCATACTTGGCACCCAGAGGATCTGCGCCATCATCGATCCCGCGGGAAATGACACCTATGAAGTGCCTTTATATAGTTCATCGAGCCACCCCTTCTATTTTCTCAGTGATTCTTGGGGTAAGGACGTGTATCGTAGTACGGCTCCCAGTTTTTACGCTATGGCGGGGCTGGGCTACAGCCATGATGGGGATGGGGATGATCTCTATGAACTTGGCGATTTTTCCTTCGCGGCAGCTCTCGGAATGGGTGTCCACCGTGATTTTTCGGGTGACGATCACTATCAAGGCGGGCTATTCTCTCAGGGCGCAGCGATTTGCGGAGTGTACCTGTTGGCTGATACCCAGGGCAACGACGTCTATAAAGCACATACGATGAGTCAGGCTTTTGGCAGCACTTTGGGGGCCGGTGTCTTGGCGGATTATACCGGGGCTGATCTGTATTATCTGGGGGGAAAATACACCCATGCACCTTTGATGCCAAACGATTACCGCACCATGGGTCAGGGTATGGGCTTTGGCATGAGGCCCGCTCTGGCGGGCGGTTTGGGCTTACTGTATGATAAAGATGGAAATGACAGATATATGGGAGGGGTTTATGCCCAAGGTGTGGGTTACTGGTATGCCACCGGTGTGCTGATCGATGAAGCTGGCAACGATATATACAACGCGGTTTATTACCCCCAGGGATCGGGCATTCACATGGCAGTGGGATTTATGTATGACCACGATGGTGATGATGCCTATTACAGCCGCAATGGACCGGGGCAGGGCGCTGGTCACGACTGGAGCTTTGGGATGCTGGTGGATGGTGCGGGCAACGATGCCTATTCCATTCATGGGGGCAACGGACTGGGGCTGTCCAATTCACTGGCCATCTTTGTGGATAAATCCGGAGACGATCGCTATGAACGCATTGAAGCACAAAACTACGGTAATGGAGCCTTCAGCCGCTCTACCGGCAGTATCGGCCTGTATCTGGATGCCGGAGGCAAAGACCTCTATCCCCAAGGCCTGGCGGCCAACGACAGCACATGGGTAAAAGGCACCTACGGTATCGGCAGAGACAAAGAACTGAATATCATCGCCTCCGATGAAGTGGCGGAAGATGTGGAGCAATTGCCCGCTCCGGCGGAAGACGCTCCCATCGCGGAGATCTTTGCTGCTGCCGCTGAATGGGAAGTGGGTTCTGCGGTTTCCAGAGTGAAAGCGGCGCGAGAGATAATGAATAAGCGAGCAGAGGAAATGCAGCCATACATACTGGAGAACAAACTGGATAGCGATTCCGGATTGGAATACCGGGCGCTGGAAGCCTTTTGCGCGGCAAATCAAAGCTTTCAGGATGCCCTAATGAACTATGTAACCGGGGCGGATTCTTTACAGGCAAAGAATGCCATCGCTTTACTGGCTGGCAGGCAGGATACGCGACTGGTTCCTTACCTGGAGGAGCTGCTGAGTCAGGAAAAGTATCTGGCTACCTGCATATCTTCTCTGGGAAACCTGGAATCTGAAGCCGGACTCCAAGTGCTGATGCGCTACAAGGACTTGGAAAACGAACGTTTACGCTTCCTGGTGGCACGTTCGGTGGCGGCATACAAGAGTGAGGCGGCAAAAGCTGCGCTCTCCAGCTTTGAAGAAGATCCATCCTTTCTGATCCAGGCCTTAATCAGGAATAGACGAGAGGAATAGCGATGAACCACCAAAAGCAGGTCTTTGAAGACTACCTGACTTCCCGTGATTTTGAGCGAATACCTCACCTCATCGGGGTTTTTGAACACTATCAGAAGCTCCTGAGCGATTCTAACAAAGTGGTGAATCTGATTTCGCGCAGAATGCCGGTGGAAAACTATTGGTTACAGCATTTTCTTGACAGCCTGCTCGTCACCGAAATCGTGGATTTTGAGGGGCTGACTGTCCTGGATTTTGGTACTGGTGGCGGATTGCCCGGGATTCCGGTGAAGATTGTGCAGGAAAATTGCGAAATGATCCTGCTGGATAGCACACAAAAGAAGTGCCACGCCGTGCAGGAAATGGTG
>JAEWNJ010000073.1 GCA_023392795.1 Candidatus Cloacimonadota bacterium | reverse complement strand
GACGATCCCATCGGCACCGGATTAATGATCGACGATTTCAAGATCTACAACGATGTGTTTATCGCCCCTCCCGAAAATCTGACCGGTGAAGTAAGCGGCAGCACCGTAACCCTGAATTGGGATGCTCCCGGTTCCGGCGGTGGCGGTGGCGAAGAAGGCTGGATCCATTATGACGCTGAAAATGCTGGCAACTCCATCGGCACCAACGGCGTGGCTGATTTTGACGTGGCTGCCAAATGGGATGCCATGGGCGAAACCAACACCATCTATCCCTATGTGGGCATGAACATCACCAAGATCCAATTCTGGCCTATGGAAGCCAATTGCGAATACTCCGTCCGCGTATGGAAAGGCTCCGCCAACATCCTGGAAGTGGACCAACTGGTTCCTACTCCTGTAATGAATCAATGGAACGAAGTGGTTCTCACCACTCCTTATACCATCCCTGCCGGACAATCCATCATGGCCGGATATCGCTGCAACGCTCAAGCAGGACATCCCGCAGGAATCGATGACGGTCCCACAGTAGATGGTTATGGCAATATGATTAACCTCGGTGGCTGGGACACTCTATTCAATGCTGCAGCCATCGAAGGTAACTGGAACATCAGAGTTTATGTAGCTGATGCTCAAGGCCGTGAATATGTGATGGGTGAATTGCCTCAGAACCCGACCTTTGCGGATGGTTCTCTGCAGAAAGTAGCTACTAACAACAGCGTTAGAGACAGCCGTGCCACCGGATACAGAGTTTATCGCGATGGCATCATGATCGATGAACTTGCCTCTACAGTTCTTACCTATACCGACAACAACGTGGAAGGCGGAGTACATACCTACTATGTAACCGCTATGTACGATGCTAATGAGTCCCCTGCTTCCAACGTGGCCGTAGTGTTTGTCATTCCTGCTCTGCATGGAGAATCTCACTACGATGACGGCACTGCCGAACAGGGCTACAGCGTTGGTTCTTCTCGTCAGATGGCTGTATTGCACAACTTCTACAATGACCCCATTACCTTGAAGTATGCCAAGATCTTCGTGCATACTCCCTCTACTGCCAGCATCATCGTTCGCGTGTTTGATGACAACGGAACCGATGGCCTGCCCGGCACCCAGATCACTCAGGTGCAGTATCCTGCCGCCAACGTGGTCCCGGGCTGGAACTACATCGCCATCCCCGGCGACATAGTCATCGATGATGGCAGCTTCTACCTGGCGATCATGGAAACTCCGAGTGCTTCCTTGATCGGAGTGGATACTGCTGCCAACGGACACAGCTTCACCAGCCAAGGCACCGCATGGTCTCCCTTCACTCAGGGTGAACTGATGATCCGCGCGATCGTTTACACCGGCACCTCCAACGAGAACGAACTCAATCCCGCTCTCACTCTGGCTGCCAGCAACTTCCCCAATCCTTTCAATCCTACCACCACCATTTCTTACAGTGTACCCACCAGTGGCCCCACCACCGTGAAGGTTTACAACCTCAAGGGTCAGGAAATCACCACTCTGGTTAACAAAGAAATGACTAGTGGAAATCACAGCGTGGTTTGGAATGGTACCGATTCCAAGGGTAGTTCCGTATCCAGCGGTATCTATTTCCTCCGCGTGCAGAATAGCGGCAAAGCTGTCACCAGCAAAATGCTGCTCTCCAAGTAAAGTACAAACCTGATAAAATACCAAAGGAGCCCCTCACCGGGCTCCTTTTTTTTTAGGCTCTCATCCAAATCGAGTGGGTAGGCATGAATTAAATATCTGAAGCCCAAACAAGACTGATGATTTTTTTGGTTGTACCTATCCGCCGACTATTGGATTTGATCCATTGGCTGATCGGGATGGAACCCATCTACAAAAACGCTCCGCCAAACTTTAGCCACTTGGTGTTAAAGTGAGCCTTTTAAATCATCCCCAACCGATTCTATGATCTTCCTATCTTGAGCTTCATACGCATCTAATGAGCCGGTCATACACCGGTCATACGATTGTACGACCGGTGTATGACCGGTGTATGGGAGGCGTATCATCTACAAAATAGCAAGGGGGATTGAGTAAAACAAAGGCTTCTTCCATACTCGGTGGCTCAAGTAAGAAATGGAGAGATAGGCGGTACAGCGACCGCCTGTACAATCAGGAGTACCGGCGCTCGCCTGAAGCGCCGCGCGATGTTATATTCATACACGCTTCGGGTGAGCTCCTGTACACACCGGATAGGATTCGACACGTATCGTGTCGATCGAGGTTGAAGGCCGAGACTGAAGGCGACACCGTCGCTTGTGCAGACGAGGACGTCTGCAATCCTGAAACGTCTCCCCACCCCAAACCCTCGCTGCGCTTTGCTTTGGGGACCCCGGTCGTGTAGATCGAGCCCAGGGGAAGAAACCGGATCAGATCTCGAGCTTTACATACTTGCTACTGAAGCTGTAGCCGGAGAATGCCGGGATCTTCTGAAGTGACTTAACATAGTTGTCAACCTGCTCTTCCTCCTGGATACCGCCGGTCTTATAGTCGATCACCAGGGCTTCTTTGACCTTGGTGTTGATCATCAGGCGGTCTATGCGATAGTGATCCACTGGTAGCTCGGTAAACACCTTGTCATAATCCGGATCGAAGAGATAGCTATGCTTTTGCAGCTCTCGTCTGCAGCGATCGAAGGTAGCATGCAAGATCTTCCCGGGCAACAGTGATCCATAGCGGTTCAGGCATTGCAGAGCGGCAAAGCTGTGTTCATCCTCGCGATCGTAATGAATAAAGCTGAGATAGTAATGCGCTACATCGCCAAAAAGGTGCTGACGCTTGTCCAGATATACCGCCTTCCAATCCAGATCGAGCTGTTCAGAGAGCGGTTGATACGCCGTCCAATCATTGCCAGTCTCGCAGCCCAGAGCACTCTTTTGCAGGCTTAGCTCGATGATCTGCTTCTTGTCTTGCTTATCTTCCTTCTTTGTTTCAGGATAGCTGCGGTCATAACGGAAGATGCCGTTAGCATCAGACTCTGTACCGCTAAAGAAACTCATGCAGGCATTGGCAAGAATCGCGGGGAGCTTCAGATCGTCTTCCCCTTTGGAATCGAAGTAATCCCCCCAGGATTTTTGCCCCTTGTAAGTGAAGTAGATATGCAATGAGCTCTTGGCACGAGTGAAGGCAACGTAAAGATTGTTAAGTTCCTCCAGCAGAGCCAGACGCTGTTTATCTTCCCACAGCTCTTTTGCTCCGGAGTATTTCAGCACATCGGCATAATGGAAACTGAGGGCAAAGGCATCGATATCGTGAAATCCGGGATAGGTGCCGGAATCGGGAAGAGCATGCCTGCTGTATCGATAGCTCCAGTAGAGCTGATTGTAGTCGCTGCGGTGGCCTTCGGAAAGATCGTAGAAGACAAATACTCGGTCAAACTGCAGCCCTTTGGATTTGTGGATGGTGAGTAACTGAATGTGATCCTCGCCTTCGATGGAGACCTGATTGAAAGTCTCCTGCCGACGGTTGTCTTCGATGTAATCCAATAGATCGGAGATGGAAGATCCCATGGTGGCCTGATTCAATTCCCAGTCCTTCACCAGAGCCATGAAAGCCTGCAGATTCAATTGATCTCTTTTACTCTTCAGGATCTTGTCCCTGATCAGGATGGTGCAAAGCTCCCGCAGGATCCGGTAAGGGCTTTGGAGCAAATGGCGAGAGGCAAGATCAAACCAGGGCTTTAGCAGTTCTGACTGCGCTTTCCCGTGATCCGCGGTTTCCTGATTGGTGGCATGGAGTTCTTCCACCACTCTTTTCAAGGCAGCACCCCCGAGCAGCAGATAGTCGCTGCGTAAGAAGGTTAGCAGGCTGTATGCGTCCTGGTATGCCACAAACTTCAGCCACGCCAGCAGCGGGGCCACGAGATGATGATCCACGATCGAGGCTGAGGGTTGGAACACACCTGTTTTGTCCTTTTCTTCCAGGATCAATTGCAGAAGGTTCAGTTGATTACCTTTGCGGCAGATAATGGCAATCTTCTCCTTACTGTTCTCCTTATTCAACCGGGGCAGGATCATCTTGTCCACAAAGTCTTCAAACACGGCGCGTTTGCTATCCAATTCACCATTGCTGGAGTAAGGGCTGCATTTGAGCTCAATGGTGCTGTTCAGATCGCCGATGGCAGAATTGACCATGGGGTAACGCCATTGCATGCCATTTGAGGCCAGAAAGCTGTGAATACCCTGATGCGAGAAGATGGAATTGATGAAGGTCATCATATCCTTTGAGGAGCGCCAGGAATCGCCCAAAACCTCCGTCCTGGCGTTGCGCAGGCTGGGAATGATGTACCTGAGATTCAATAGCAGATCGCGTTCGCCACCCCGCCAGCCGAAGATGGACTGCTTCTCATCGCCTACCACGATTACCCCTCCCAGATCCTTGGAGCCATAACCGGAGCTGATCTCCTCGATGATGGGCTTGAGGATGTTGAATTGGATGAGCGAGGTATCCTGAAACTCATCGATGAGCATGAAGCGGGTACGATGCGAAAGAAAGTGGTAAAACTCAGTCGCGGTGTTTTCGTGAGAGAGATCGAAGGCCGGAGGCTCTGAAGAGAAAAGAGCTTCGAAGGTAAACCAGCTGATATCGGAATAGGTCATGTTCTTGTATTTATAGATCAGGCGGTCGTACTCTGCCAGGATAATGCCCCAGAGCTCGATGATTTCTCGCTGTTCACTGAGAAACAGGGTAAAATACAGATGATCCGCCAAGGCACGGGCAGCCGCGTTTTGGAGCTTTTCAGCTTCTTCTTTGCGGGGGCCTTTTACCCGGACGGCATTGTAAATATTCTTCTTGGTGAGTACCTTTAGCAAGGAATGGGCGTCATGAGGATTTCCGGTAATCTGCCTCAAGGCGTTCAGCGCGGAACCGGCATCGGACAGCTTATCCTGCATGAGCTCCCGGAACTCCTGATTGAACTGAGAACTGAACTCTTTATCAGGGGGCAGGCAACCGCTCATCAGATCCATGAAAGCCTGCATCACCACCTCAAACCGGGCCAGTTCGTCTCCTCCCTGGAACTCGTATACGTTTTGTTTACAGCGGTACAGGATGGTGTAATAGACCCAGCGTTGTTCGATGAGATCGGCAAAGAAGGTTTCGTAGTAGTCCAGAGTAGGCTTCACTCTGCGCTGCAAGAGGTTATCCACTCGACTCCGGATATTGGGACGCATCAGATGGCTCATGATGTAGGGCATGCGACGGGAAATGGCGTCCAGATCGATGTCGTAACGGTCGATACTCCTGAGCGGACGCACGATGTTGCGGAAGATTGCGCTGATGTAGCTGTCGATGGTCATCACCTGCAGTTTACGCTTGTCGCAGATGATCTCCTGCTGTGCTGAGATGAGAGCCCCTTCTTCCCGGGGATCAAGGTTCCCATCCTCACGTCCCAGGACCTTGCACAGATCAGATAGCAGTGTGGAATCCTGGTGTTGGATGAGGCTTTGCAGATGGGCCAGGATGCGCTCGCGGATCTCATAGGTAGCCTTTCGGGTAAAGGTGAGCGCCAGAATACCATCCAGGGTAAAACCTTCGTGTTCATAATAGCGTACGATCAGGGCAATGTATTCCAAAGATAGACGGTAGGTCTTGCCGGTGCCCGCGCTGGCGGAAATGATGAGGTTTTCGAAGTTTTTCATTGCTTTGCTCCCGGAAGGTAGAGATCGCTGCGGCTGATCTCGCGCATCTGCTGGCGCCCAGTTCCTGTGGCTGCCAGCGTGTATGCTCCCATCAGGCAGGCTTCCAGGGCAGAGTGAACGTCGCCGAGGTATTTGGCACGTTTCTGAGGCATTCTGCTGGTAGTATCGGAAGCCTTCATATCCAGAATCAGCCAGAACCAGGATTGGACCTGATCTTCCAGACCGGGGTTTTCCAGCAGGTAGTATATCCATTCGTAAAAGATCAATTGCTCCACATTGGCTGAGCCAGTCTTGAAATCCACTATGCAGCGGAGTCTATCGCTTTCAATGCGCAGATCGGCTTTGCCATGGATAAGTACCTGATAATTATCTGCGCCCTCACCGCACTGAGTGAGCAACTTGTAGCGCTTTTCATCGCTTCTCATGTACTCCTCTTCGGGGATCATGGTAAAGGGTATCCCCTGCCATCTGCGCTTTAAGAAGCGTTGGTAAAACTCCCGCAAAGAATCAGCAAGACGATCACAGATGATACTGCGCAAGTAATCTGAATTGTAGTTTTGGGGCATTTTATAGAGGAAAGCGGGACTGTCGATAATCTTTAAGAGCTCACCTTTCAAAGCTGCATTAGCGGAAAACACAGCATCAAGAGCTCCCAAATCCAGGTGATGAGTGGCCTGATTCCCCAGGACATGAGAGAAAAAGGCATGCATCAATGTGCCAAAGAGCACCGGCGATATCTCTTCCCGGCGGCGGATGAGGCGAGGCTCGATCTTCTTCAGGCTACGCACATACCAGACGAAGGGATTGTAGGTAAAGAGCTGCAAGTCATAGCTGTTGCAGCGGATCTGCCGGCCTTCATAAAAGTCTTTCACAGGCTCGCAGGGCAGGGTGAAGAAGCTCGCATCAGCCGGCGCATGATAGTACTCCGGCTGGATTTCCGGCATTGGATAAGATGGGCTTTGATCCCGCCAGGCTTCCAGTACTGCCTGTTCATTTACGTGGGTATACTCCGGGAGATGCTTCAAAAATCCCGTTAACTCACCGATAAAGCTGCTGTGATCTATGGCTTTGGCAGCATCAAGATAGCTGAAAAGCAAAACCTCCCGCGCACAGAAAAGCATACGGAAGAAGTAATAGCGTTCCCAGGAACGAATATCATCATAGGTCTTCAAGCCCAATACCTTGCGTTGATGCTCGTTGAGCAGCCAGATAGGGCCGGGAGCTTGGGGTAAAACTCCCTCCACGAGATTGAAAAAAGCCACCCGCTCAAAACTTCGGTTGCGAGAATCCAGCAGGTTGCTAAGTTCCCAGATCGCATCAGGTTCCGCGATGGGAATGCGCTTTAGCCTGATGCTCTTGAGGAAATCCAGCCAGTTCTCAAAGATCCCCAGATAAACCGTGGGATAGATATCGTCCCAGGTAGTGAAGAAAGACATCTCCTCGGTGGCAGCATAGTTCGCCATCGCGCTCCAAACTTGGCCGATGAGATCGGTGTAGCCAAGCTCTTGCTCCGTTGAGAATCGTTGCGGACTGAGCTCCTCCTGGAGTATAATCGATAGGTCTTTAGTGCTGCGGATACCTCCGATTTGCCCTAACAACGCCGAGAGAGCCAGCGTGAAGGGCTGAATCAACCCGGAATCAAACTGCCGCTCTGGATCTAGATCCAGGTAAAGGATCCCCACTGCGTTCAGCGCGTACAATTCCTTCAAAAAGGCTTGCAGCTCACGTTCCTGCCACTGTGGACAGTACGGCTGCACCATGGGCAAAGAGTTGAAGTATTTCAGGATCAATCGCAAGGGGATGAATCCCGGGCTATCCTGCAGGTTATCAAGTATCTCCAGCAATACCCGCAGTTGGCGGTACCAGAGCGTCTCACTGATGGGAAGCAGGTGAGGAAGGCGGATCTTTTCTTTGGGGAACAGGGCGGAGTAATCCTTGTTATGAAAGTTCGCATCGATGATGGCACAATCGGGGACATCCAGGGCTAGAAATGAGAGAATGGCCTGCTGTTCGTTATCACATTGATATAGCGTAATATCCGGCTTTACAGGCAGTTCATTCCAACTCTGTGCAAGATCCAGTGATCCAGGCAGCCAGGACGCTTTATCGGGTTGAACTCCGTGGTAAAAGAGCAATACTTCGTTGCCAGCGGCTTCGCATGAGGTCAGCAAATCCTTTTCCAACTGGCTGTAGTAGTACTGGTTAACCGAGATGATGCGATGCCCGGTGAAAGGCATCTGGGCAAAAGCAGCGCCTTGATGAAAGATGCGATCGCTGAAACCGGCATTGGAAATAAAATCATGATACCGGGTCAGGATGGCGCTCAGGCGGGCGATATTCTCTTCCTGCCATATCCTCAGATTCAGATTGGCCTGTTCGATGTGCTTCTCAAAGGACAGCACCCCGATATTGGCATCACATAGATCCGCGCAAAAGCCAAAGAACTGCGAACCCCAAGAGATGAGGTCACTGAAGTCACCAAGGTGAAAGTGCTCTTTATCCTCGTCACTGAGCACTTGCCAGAGACAGATGAGGCGCTTATCATCCTCGGGGACAGGAGCATCCATGCATATCAGGAGAGAGCGGAAATCCTCCATACTGATCCAGGTGAGCTCTTGCAAAGTCCATCGCGCTTGATATTCTAACCGGGCGGCATTCGCTGAAGCCCGGGTGGGAAAGATAAGTACAGTTCGCTCGGTAATGGCAGAAAATACTGCTTCATTTAGGCTTTGGGAAAATCCGACAGTGATGAATTCCATACTATGGTCCTATAAAAGAGGTGAAAAAAGCCGGCACAGCGATTCCTGGCTGCGCTCAATGATCCCGCGGCGTTTAAACTCTTCGAGATCAATCTGTTTGCTATAGCTCAGGTCGATCTCAAACGAGTTTATCGCCTCTGCCACAAGAGCATCTTCATAAACCAGAGCAGTGAGCTCAAAATTGTGGTTAAAGCTGCGCAAATCCATGTTGGCCGTTCCCAGACCCAGGATTTCATCGTCAATAATCAGGATCTTGGCATGCATGAAGCCGCGCTGGTACTCATAGATTTCCACAGAAACCTCCAGAAGCTCCTGAAAATATGAACGGCTGCCCCAGAAGACGATCCAGTGGTCAGCTTTGGCGGGGAGGATGATCTGCACCTTGACTCCGCTGATGGCAGCAGTCTTCAGAGCCATCAGCAACGCTTCATTGAGAATGAGGTAGGGAGTATTGATCCTGATCTGGCGGTGGGCGTTGGCAATGGCGGAAAAGTAGAGCTGCAGGATGCTGGCGTGGTTCGTATCGGGACCGCTGGCTACGATCTGAACCGGGCTGGTTTTTTTGATATGGTGCACAGCCTCCACATTCAGATACGCTGATAGTTTACTGTGTTCAAAGAGGCGTTCCCCACTCACAAAGAACCAGTCTCCCATAAAGATAGCCTGCATGCTGAGCACTGCTTCACCCTCAAACACTGCCACAGAATCCCGCCAATAACCGTAATATGCATCCTTGCCAAGGTATTGATCGCCTATATTGAGTCCTCCTAAAAAAGCTATGCGGCCATCAATCACTACCAGTTTGCGATGATTGCGGTAGTTCATGCGGCTGTTCAAAAAGGGGATCCAGACCGGCATGAAAGGAACAAAATGGACTCCAGCCTTCAGTAAGGCGCGTTTGAAACGGCGCGGCAACTTCCAGCAGGCCACGTCATCGTAGATGAAACGAACTTCCACATTCTGGGCGGCTTTCGCGATCAGTAAGTCTTTCAGATAGTTGCCCGTTTCGTCATTGGCTATGGAAAAGTACTCCAGATGGATATGATGTGTGGCTTTGCGGATCGCATCACAGATGGCTGCGAAGGCAGCCCCCGTATCGCTGTATAGCTCAATGTGATTGTGCCCTGTCAGGATTGCCTTGCTGTTGTTCTTCAGCAAACGGTGCAGCTTGTGCTCCAGATTGTGTTGCAAGAGCGAGCTGTGAAAATCCGGAATCAAACTGCTGAGCGCTTTTAAAAGGTCTTTGTCAGAGAGCTCTTTGCGGTTAAAGAGTTTGATCTTGCGCCAGTTTCGCCCGAAGAACAGATAGAAGATAAAGCCAAGCACGGGGATGAATATCAGCACCATGATCCAGGCCAGAGTGTGAACTGGAGAGGAGTTTTCCAGCACCAGCACTATTATGATAAGGAAGATGGTGAGACCGAAAATGAAGTAAATTACGTTTGAAGTAACGCGATGAAAGGTCTGCAGTAAGTCCCCCCCAAAAACCAACTGAATGATGGAAGCCACCAAGAGGAGGCTGATCAAGAGCCCCAGGATCAGCAGTATGGTATCCAGAAACTTACTGGATGGCATGTCAAACCTTCCTGCATGGATGCACAAAGTCCCGGTTTGAATGCCCATGTAATCTGCTATTCATCACAAATACCGCAGAGTAACTCCTTTACTCAGATTTGGCCAAACGAAGCTTGAGCACAAACTCGGTGCCCTGATCCGGTTCGCTGTTGATTTCGAAATTCACCCCCAACAGCTTGAGATACCCCAAACTGTAGCGCAATCCCAGCCCCATTCCGATCTCTTTCTGCGTTCCCAGCTTGGATTTCAATCCTTCTGTGAGCAGAGTCTCCACTTCATCCTTGCTCATCCCCATCCCGGAATCGCGGATACTGAGGGTGAGATGATCTGGGCCATGCATTCCGGAAATCGTGATCTGACCTCCTTCTGGAGTAAACTTGACAGCATTGCTGATGATGTTGCGCAGCACAATCTTGAGGGTATTGGGCTCGGTATAGGTCTCACAATCTTGGGAGGGGCAGCTGAGATTCAATTGGATGTTTTTTTGCCTGATGTGGCCTTGATAAAGCTTCAGCACAGGATCGAGGATGGACATCACATTTACATTTTGCATCAAACGATCCACCTCTTTGCTAAAGCTGCGGGATTCGATCCAGATCATGATCTCGGTCAAAAGATCAGTAACTCCATCCAGGCCATCGATGATATGCCCGATCAATTCTTGTGAAGCTTCTTGAGAAAAGCTGCCTTCCTGGATCATTCTGAGCGCAGCGGCGCTGTTTGCAGCAGGCCCGCGAACATCGTGGGAAATCACAGAGATCAGCCGGTTCAACATCTCCATGGATGCATGCAACTCCTGATTGCTTTCCTCCAGCTGATCAGATTGCTGTTGAATGAGCTGATTGGAAGATTCCAGCTCCTCATTCTTCTTCAAATAGTTGTCGTTTTGAAGCTCGATCTTCCGCCGCAGATACTCAGCTTCCTGTTTCGAGATCATCTTTTCCGAGACTTCGTTGTATTGCTGTTCCTGCAGATCGGAGATCAAACGCAAGTGTTCATTAGCCTTTTGATAATCGCCCACGCCTTGATAGTATTCCGAGTATAGTTTGTGTACGTTTATCTGGTGACGCAAGACGCTAAGCTCCATGGCCAGCGGCCTCGCTTCTTCCAGATAGGGCAGGCTTTCGCTAAATTGGGATTGCTGCAGATGCATGGTGGCCAGATTGATAAGATTGCTGATGTGCCCCACGCGATCGGATTTAGAATCTCGGAGACTGAGAGCTTCCAGCAGGTACTTTTCCGCTTCATCGTAGCGGGCAAGCTTGTTGCACGTGGAGCCCAGTAAGCTTAGAGCATCGGCTATCTGTTCATTCCCGTAGTAACTTTTGCAGATTTCATAATTCTCCAGCGCTGCATCATAGGCTTCCTGATATCGGCTGAGATCAGCCAGGGTGCCAGCCATATTGCTCAACACATAGCTCTGATAGGGAACATTTTGTATCTTCGTTGCCAGTTCATAAGCATCCTGATATGCTTTTAGGGCCTTTTCGTGGCTTTTCAGAGGTCCGTAGGCATTACCAAGATTGATCAATGCCGACACCCGTGTATCGACATCGTCCTCGCCTTCATCCAGATCTTGCAAGAGCTGATAGCAAAGATCCACTGCACGAGTGAATTGCATCGTATAGCCATAAGCCACCACGAGATTATTGATGATGGGCCGGTGCATTGTGTGATCCTTTTCCATCATTGCCAGCATATCTTCCCAGATGTAGATGGCTTTCAGGTGGTCTCCCCGCATGGAATGGACGATCGCCATGGTGGAATTGACGTGGAACACTTCTTCGGGAATGTCGTAACTCTGTGCAATGTCAAGAGCGCGGTTCAACACGGATTCCGCGGCGACGATATCCCGGCTGTTCACATAGTATCGCGCAAGACCGATCAGGACATTGATGCACACTATGGGATACTCATCCAGATCGGTATCCCGGAGAAACGCCTCGGTCTCCTCGATAATCTCCAATGCCCGGGCACGTTCAACCCTGGTCAACTCGTCCAACTGCTCAAAAACCCTTTTGCGGGCCTCTTCAGAAAACTCATTCTTCATATTTTCCCCATTGGTACACAGCATTATAACAATGCTTTTCCGTCAACCAAATTGTCCATCAACCAGAAACGCTGTTGTGGACTGTAATCATGCCCTATCCAGAGTATATTCCCAACGAAAGTCACGTGGATAGGCACACAACATCATTCCCTGTCTTCTTCCAGACTGCATCCCCCATGAAATCCGGATGGGGTGACATTGAGCTTGACAATTTACGCATATTCCGAGCCTTTATCCTGTCGCCCCAAAAAAGCCCGACGATTGGGGAATAACTGTAATAGTATAAGCTATGAGAAGAAAAAACCAATGAGGAATGCTTCGTAATGCGTAGAATACAAAGTTTCATCATGCTGCTGCTGATCCTGATGAGTCTCAGCTGCCAGAAAGCTGACCAGAAAACGGATGAAATCCGTTATGTGGTGCTATCTCCGGAGATCGCCGAGATCCTGGCAGCCATGGGCTTGGAAGACCGTATCGTGGGCTTGACCGATGAATGTACCTACCCCCCCAGCTTGCAGGAGATTCCCAAAGTGGGAGCTTTCGGAGCCATCAAAACAGAGAACGTGATCGCTCTGAAACCAAGCCTGATCTTTAGTTCCGGGCTGGAGCAGGAAGGCATCAGTAAGGATCTGGAACGCCTGGGCTACCAGGTGGTAAGCGTTTACCCAAAGAGTGTGGCGGAAATCTACGAGAGCATCATGCGTGTCGGCGAGATTACCGGCACAGATAAAGAAGCCGAAAGCCTGGTGCAGAGCATGCAAGGCGAGATCGACGCGCTGAGGCAAAGCAACGCCGGCAAGAGCCTCCCCAAGGTGTATCTGGAAATCTACCGCGATCCCATCATGAGCGTGGCTGACAATTCCTTTGTGGGCGAATTGATCGAGATCGCCGGTGGGAATAACGTATTTGACACTCTGGAACGAGATTACAGCCGGGTAAAAGCGGAGGACGTGATCGCCGCCAAGCCAGACATTATGATCTGCTACTCGCAGGACAGCCTGCAAAATATCAGAAGCCGCAAAGGCTGGCTGGACATCCCGGCGATCAGGGATTCCATGATCTTTTTTGAAGATAGCATCGATCCTGACCTGATCCAGAGAGCTGGACCAAGGATCGTGGAAGGTCTGCGCAAACTGAGCCAAATCTACGACATTTACAGGGAGAGCACCCGGTGAGCAGGGCTGGCAAGACTCTGGCAATACTGATCCTGCCAATCACTTTGGGCATCTTTGCCCTGTATCTGCTCTGGGGTAACCCCGATCCTAACATCCTGTGGCAGGTCAGAGTACCCCGGCTGTGCCTCACTGTGATCACCGGAATGAGCCTGGCGGCAATCGGATCTGTGTATCAATTGATGCTGGCCAATCCCCTGGCTGAGCCTTATATACTGGGCATTTCATCGGGATCGGCCTTTGGCAGCATTTTGATGGCGGCACTGGGGCTGATCGTTCTGATGCCCCTGGGCGGTTTCATTGGTGCAATTCTCACCATGCTGCTGGTCTGGTGTCTGGCTCAAAAGAACGGCATGTTTGACCGCAGCCGTTTGATCATTGCAGGGGTAATCGTAGGGATGTTCTTTTCCAGCGGGATATCCCTGATCATGTATCTGAATCGAGAAGATACTGCATTGATCATGAGTACTTTGATGGGTAATCTGGGCCGTATCTTCAGCTTTCGTGAATGGCATATCTTCCTTGGGCTCAGCATTCTGAATATCGGTATCCTGATCTGGCTGTACCTGAAAAGCAGAGCGCTGGACATCATGAGCGCTTCCGATCATTACGCAGCAAGCGTAGGGATTGATGTGCACAGATTGCGTAAACAGGTATTTGTCCTCAGCTCTGTACTGATCGGCATCGTGGTATCTTACGCGGGGATCATCGGCTTTGTGGGTCTGATCACTCCACACATCGTGAGAATGATGATTCCAGGAACGCAAAAAAGGATTTACCCGGCGTGCCTGATCCTCGGTGCTTTGTTCCTCACTTTGGCGGATTTCATAGCTAAGAGCATGACTGTGATGGAATTACCGGTAGGAGTAGTAACTGCGGCAATTGGCTGTCCCTTTTTCATGTGGTTGTTACTGCGAAGACAGACTTGAAATATTGCAAGTCCTGGCACTCATATGTCAGATGACTGCTCCAGCAATGGGTATTTCAAGCTTTCGCGCTCTGCAATTTTTTGTATTGACACAAAGTCCATCTCCAAATAGCTTGCCTCTATTGTAAAGGAGATTCCCATGTCCACAAACGCCTATACCGCCCTGCTACACCAGATGATTCTAATGGCAAGAGACCCGCTTATCTACATCGCAATCGATGAAGAATCGGGCAGTTTTGCCCCTGAAGAACGAACCGCAATCAGAGTAGCCAAAGCGCATGCCTTGTTAGGTACTTTGAAGCTGGAAGAGGCATTGGCTTTGGCCATGGAGAATTATCGCGAGCTTGCTCTGCTCGATCTGCCGGAGCTGGCAGCCTTCAATATCTTTGCCCTGATCGGCATTTTCCAACGCCTTGGAGACCATCAGGCTGTAAAGAATTACAGCGATGAAACCATGCAACTGATCGGGAAAAATGGCCCCGCTGATGTAAGCTTGTTAGTAAAATGCGTTCAAATGACTCAGACATACCTCAATTTCGGCACAGTTCAGGACGCATTGGAACTGATCAGCGAGAAGCTGGACAAAGCCGAGCATCCCTATTGCCGCACGAGTGTTTTGCGGTGTCTGGGGCAGATTTGCAACCTCTCCGGAGAGCAGGAGACAGCACTGAGCTACCTTAGCGCGGCTTATGATGTGGCGTCTCAGAACCAGATCAGCATCTATAGCTTGCAGATCTGCATTGAGATGGTGAGTATCTGCTCCCAATTGGGCAAGTTTGAGATTGCCGAACGCTTCTATAATATATCGACAGGATTGATTGACCAACTGCGCATCCCGGCGTATAAAGTGGATTTGAATTACAATTACGGCATCATGAAGAATCTCCAGAAGGATCACCATGCCTCGGTACTCTTTTTCAAGCAGAGCCTGGAAGCTCTGGCTGAAAACAAAGTAATACTGCCCCTTACGCAGTTTGACATCTACAATAAACTTTCGAATGCCCTGAACGATCTGGGAGAGAGCAAACAAGCCCTCGAATACCAGTTGGAAGCCGAAAAGCTGATCAGCGAGACGGGAACGGACGAAATGAAGATGGAGATCAGTTCCAGCATCGCCCTTTCCATGATTGCCCTGAAGCAGTGGGATGAAGCCATCTCGCGCCTCAATGCGGCATCGGACTTTTACCGTGAACACAACCGGCCGCTTCAACTGATCCGCGTTACCCGCCTGATCGCACATTACCATGAGCAGCGTAGTGATTTTGTTCACGCTTACGCCGCGATGACTAAAGTGGATGAGCTCAATACCTCATTCATCAACACCTTGCGCAATAGCAATAGCCACGCCAGCGAACAGAAACTAAAAGAGATCATGGCCGATTCCAAGGCCTTGCGCGAAAAGTATGACAATCTACTGCTGGAGATTACCCGGCGTCAGGCTGCCCGCTTTATCGGTGAAACCAAGGCAGCCAAGCGCGTGATCGATAGTGCCGTATTGGCAGCGATGCACCAGGAAGCCAGCGTATTGATCCAGGGCGAAAGCGGCACGGGCAAAGAAGTTCTGGCGCAGATGATCCATTATGGCTCTGCGCAAAAGAACGCCCCCTTCATCACTGTGAACTGCGCCGCGATCTCACCTTCTCTGTTTGATATCGACTTTTTCGGCTCTGCCGCGGGTCCGCTGACAGGCATCGAAGAAGAACGCATCGGCTATTTTGAGCAAGCCGGCACCGGCACCCTGTTCCTGGATGAGATATCAGAAATCCCTTTAGAGTTTCAGCTCAAACTACTTAGCGTGCTGGATACCAGAAGCTTTATCCCTGTTGGCAAAGCAAATCCGATTCCGATCAAGTGCCGCATAGTATCCTCCACCAATCAGGATCCCCTGGAAATGTTTAAAAGCGGCAAGTTTCGCATGGACCTTCTGCACCGCTTGAATACGCTCGAGATCAACATTCCTCCACTACGTGAACGCATTGAGGATGTCAAACCTTTGGTGGAGAAATTCGCCCGCGATTTTTCCCGCGAGACTACCAAGCGTTTACCCCAGATCAAAGATAGCTTTTACGACAGGCTGGGCAGTTACAAGTTCCCTGGAAATGTGCGCGAACTGAAGAACATCATCGAACGCATTTACATCCTTTACTACGCACCGGTGTGGACGGGAGAAATCCTGGACAACATCGATGCTTTCAGGAGAAACAAACACTTGAGCGGCAGCCTGATCGATCACAACATCAAGGAACTGGACCGCGAGCGGATCATCGAAGCCTTGCGTAAAACCGGTGGTAAGCAAAAAACTGCGGCAAAGCTTCTCAACATGACTGAATCGACGCTCTGCCGCAAGATTAAACGTTACGGGATCAAATAGCCGGAGTCTGTTTTACCACCTTGGTGTAAAATACGGATCCCGAAGCGGAACCAAAATAGCCCAGGGCGTTCTGAACCCCGCCATACAGGTAGCCTTCCGGCATGTACTTGTAACGGTAGTAGTTATCATCCGTGATGTAGGCCGAAACCTTGTAGTTTCCAAAGAAGACAAAGGCCTGCCGGTAATCCCTCAGCACAATGTAGTTATCAGTGTACTCAGGCTGAATTGATGATGCCATTTTGGCTAGGAAACTGATCCTGCGGATACCTTCACCGCTGCTGTAATACTCATCTTCCATATCTTCAGTGGGGTGGCTGGAGCCCAGGATGGTGGTGGTAAACTCCAGATCGGTGCTAAACTCTTCCAGACAAAACATTTCCACCATCACATTCTGCGAACCTGCCACATCAAAGGTATTTATCCCCAGGGGGTACCTCAGATCAGATTCTTCATATACCATGTAGCTTGGATTCTCCGGATCGGCCGAAAATCCTTCGCCCTCCACGTTGTGTCCAAAGTAGTCCGTATTGATCTCTACGGTCTGGGGCACTGTAGTTTGGGCAGAGATGGTTTTGTCATATCCGGGAATGGTCACCTCAATACGATAGCTGTGCAAAGGCTGAATGATATGCCCGGCAGGATCCACCCATTTTAGCTTCATTTGCTCCATATCCACACTCTGGCTCAGGAGCCAGGATTCATTGGTATCCAGATCAGTGATTTCCACCACGGCTTCAGTAACGAAGATATTCATGGGATCAAAGGAATCAATATCTGAGCTACGAGTAATATAAATCGGGTGCTCGGCATTGATGGGTTTTCCCGAGATCAGCATCCCGGCAATGCTATACACATCACCTTCAAAGCGGGGACCGGAAGTGTAACTCTCACAGCCGGCAAGCAGCAACAGGGCAACAAGACTGACAAGTATGTATCTTACCATTTTACGTTCACTCCTACAAAAGGCAGCATGGGAAATTGCGTGCTGTCACTGGTTTGCAGCCCCAAATCTCCATTATCATCGGGACCGATGGTATAGGATCGCCAGCCTACATTCTTACGGTTTAGCACGTTGATGACCTCAAAGTAAGGCTCGATCGAACCCCAGGATTTTTGCCATTCATACTTGGTACTCAGGTCCAGGCGGCAGTATGAGGGGAGGCGGTCGCGATCCTTGTAAGAAGAGATGATCTGATAATCATCCCCGTCAAAATATACCCGTTCCGGTTTATCAGTGGGCTGCCCGGAATTGAGAGAGAAATTGATCCCCAATTTCATATCCGAACCCAACACCTGTTTGCCGGTAAACTGGCTGAGATTGAAGGTTTGTACTACGGACAAGGCATAGGAACGGTCGTATTTGGGATAATAGCTCTGTGGCTCCAGGGTATTGGGGTCAATATTGACGTTATCAATCTTGCGCTTGGTGTTGCTCAATGTAAGGCCCACGAAGCCTTCCAGCCCGCGCCAGTAGGTACGTAGCAAAAGATCAGCTCCATAGGTGTAACCCTTACCCTGATTGAATACATCGGAAAGAGTGCCGGTCTCATTATCCCAGTCATAGTCCGTAGCCACATCGTATTCCAGGATATTATCATAACTCTTGTAATACAGCTCCAGATCCAGCGCCAGATCGCGGGAAAACTGGTTCTTGTAACCCAGCAGGAAGTGATGGCTATTACCCGGCTTCAAGCTCCCGTCCAGAGGGAACCACACATCAAAGGGCGTGCTGATATCGGCAGCAAGCAGGGTTAGATACTGGTGATACAATCCATAGCTGGCATACACGCTTTCTGCCAGATTGAGCTTGCGGCGAATGGAAAAGCGCGGATCAAGATTCACGTATGAGGCATCCGGGATATGATCCAGATTGATATCCAGGCTTTGATACCAGGAAAGACGCAAACCGGGCTGGAGAGTCCACAAGGCGTCCAGATCCCAGGTATCCTGTGCGTAAGCACTACTGGTGAGGGACGTTACCATTACATCCGGCATGGAGTTCTCATCATACTGATAGCTGGAGCTGGATTTGAGCCAGGTCTTATTAAACTTCAATTCATAGCCAAAATCTGCTTCATGCTGATTGTTGGGGCGCCAGGTTAGCATGGCTTTACTGCTCAGATCCTGAATTCCATTATCACGTTTAAACACGCTTTCACCTTCTGAGGACTCCTGATTGAAGTAACTGGTGAAATCACTGCCGGCAATGATGAATTGAGAAAACAGACGGGGATTGAAGAGATGCACCCACTGCGTGGTGAAAGTGCGGTTTCCCCAGTCCAGCTTCAAAAGATGCCCCATGTCAAACTTCAGTTTATCGCGGCCAAAATATGCACTGGTAGATATCTTGTCCTTGGTACTGAGGTCCCAATTCAATTTAGCATGGCCATCATAAAAGTAGTAATCCGGCAAATCATCAAATGCAGCCTTTACCAATTCCAGATAGGTGCGCCGGATTGATCCCATGTAGCTGCCGCTCTGATTTCCGATGCGCCATGGTCCTTCCAGGGTGGCAGAGGTGGAGATCAAAGACAAACGAGCTGTACCCTGATGATGATCCCGGTTTCCCTGACGGTTGGTAACGTCCAAAACGCTGGAGAGCCTACCGCCATACTTGGCCGGATAAGCCCCTTTGATGAGATCAATACTCTCCACCGCATCACTATTGAAAGTACTGAAGACCCCACCAAAGTGATTGGGATTGTAAACGTCGATATCATCCAGCAAAATCAGATTCTGATCGGGAGAACCTCCGCGTACGTACAATCCAGAGGAAAAATCTGAAATGGGGGCTACGCCGGGTAAAGTAAGCACTGCCCGGAATACATCTGCTTCAATGGGAGAAACCACGGTTTTAATGTCCTCCGTATTCCGGCGGATCAGACTGGGACGAATCTCCCGTACATCATCTTCGGCAGAACCAGATACCCGTACTGTTGCCATCTCAATGGCTTCTGTTTTCAGGCTGAGGTTTATGGTTAGGTCTTCAGCAGAATCTGTAATCTCAAAACTGCTGCTGGAAGGTTGATAGGAAATCAGGCTAAGCTCCAGAGTGTAGCTGCCTGGATTGGGGATGTTAATTACGTAATATCCCTTCTTGTTAGTTTGCATCCCTGCTTGCGTTTCTGCAACGCGCACATTCACGTACTGCAGGGGTTCTCCACTTCCATCCCGTGTGATAAATCCGCTTACAGTAGCGGCTTTAAGGATGGTCGCGCTGAAGAGAATGAGGACAATAAACAAAAAGTCTCTCATCGGTTTGCTCCTTATTTCGTTTATGAAATAAAG
Organism: Candidatus Cloacimonadota bacterium; assembly: GCA_023392795.1. GTDB lineage: Bacteria > Cloacimonadota > Cloacimonadia > Cloacimonadales > Cloacimonadaceae > UBA5456. The sequence continues at coordinate 13,652 of JAEWNJ010000073.1, read as the reverse complement.
CAACTTCCCTTGTCAGATGAAGCGTCATCCAAACGCCAGCACCTTCTTGGTCTTACATCTGGGTCAAGGTTTTAGGGGCGTGGAAATGTGTCAACATATTTCTACGAGAAGGAGTCAAATACTGCCCAATGTTGGCGCAAAGGCAACCCTTCCACATTCGCGGAACGAATAGAACCTGATCACACCAGACGATGGACACCTGCGCTACAGCGGATACACCTTTCACACTCAAGCGGCAGGACCTCGTATCCACCATGACCACCCTGGGTAGCGACAAAGGTAGAATATACTGGAGAATTGGAACGATATTTGCTATTCACTACAAGTATGATCGCAAATCGTCACTGATCAATTTAAACAAAGCCGCAAGGCAGAAGGAAGTGAACTATGAAACGCTCTTTATGTTTCGTCCTATTTCTTGTTATTTTCGCGTTGCTTACCGCGCATACAATCAGCAATGTAAGGCTTTCTGAAGCCCTTCGCTATTCCGGGGATGTGTTGACCGACGCTTCCGGCAATCACTGGGCTCTTTGGGAAGAACATACTCAGGGCAGATACCGGATCTTCGCGCAGAAGTATAGCAGCTCCGGGGCAGTCCTGTTTCCCACACCTGTGCAGATCGACCTTGCGGATGTTCCGGTAATGCTGATTGATGCCGTACCTTCCTCAGATCAGGGTTTACTGATTCTCTATGCTTTTGAAAGCACAAATGATGATGTGGATATGAAGCTGCAAAAAATCGGCAACCAGGCACAAACTCTGTGGCCAGGCGGCGGCAGCCCTGTGGCAATGGATATTGATATCAAACAGTTTCACCCCGTGATCTGTGCCAACAATCTAGGCGGAGCATTTGTGCTGATCAAGGGTGATTACGATCCCGAAGGTCTATTGGTAAACGGGATGAATTACAATGCCTCAGGAGAAGACATCTGGACTGGCCCAAATAGCGTTTTCTATCCCAATGTTCATAGCGTTCAACATACCTGTTTGACACAGGATGGCAATCTCCTGTTCAACCTTAGGGGAGCTCAGGATCAAAGCTTCTACCAGATCGATAATGCTGGCAATCCCATTGGCCTTAATCCTCTATTTGGCCCCGGGGCACCCATCCCATCAGAGGCCAAAATGATTCTGGCCACAAATGGCAACATCCTGTTATACTCAGATTTACCATATTATCAGGACGACATCACTCTCCAACTCCTGGATGAAGATCTGGAGCCGGTCTTTGACACCCTGACGTCGATCCCCCTGCCGGCCATGGGTCGTGGGGAAATCGTCAAAAGCCTTGCTGATGGCGGCTTTGTCATCAGCTATTTCTACACCGATCCAGCAATGGACAATCAGCACATCATCCGAACCCACCGTCTGGATGCGAACCTGAATCAAGTATGGGCAGAGGGGAGCGTGGATATCCAGGTAAACGGGTACGAAGTTTCCTCGTATCACCTCATGGCAGACGCTGCATCACGGATCTGGCTGACGGCGACTATTATGGACGACTATTACTTCAATGGACAAGTACTTGTTGCCGGACTGGACGCGGGCGGCAACATCGCTTTTACGCATCAGGCCATAAGCGGCGAAGCACAAGTAAAGTACTCGTCCAGACTCGTCACTCTGGGAGATTCCGCCCTACTTATCTGGATGGAACACAATGGCGAATACAAGATGATGAAGCGCCAAATCCTTGATGTCCAGGGCAATGAGCTGTTGCAGCAAAGTGGCGAGATGATCAGTTCCAGACTCGCCGGTGAGGCTGATCTGATCGGAGTTTACACTTTGAACAACAAGAGTATCAGCTTGTGGGGCGACTACCGCACCGGCCGAACCAGAATCTATTATCAGATCCTGGATGCTCAGTTAAACCAAACGATGCCGGATAATGGCGCTGAGCTGATACTCACCGCGGGCTCCATCCAACTGACAGGCATCGAGGTGAGTAACCACAACACTCTTGCCTTTACTTACACCAGTGATAACGGCGAAATGTACTATCAGGAAATTGACGATAACGGTGAGCGAGTCTATCCTGATGGCGGTCTCCTACTTGCAGAAATGGATACGACCGTGGGCGGCACAAAACTCGGTTTTGATGGTAACGATACCTACATATATTGGACCGCTCACAACGATAATCCTTTCCTGACCAAGAAGATCACGGCGCAAAAAGTCTCAGGTGGAGCAGTCCTCTGGGAGCTTGGAGGACGGGATCTGTATTTTCACCCTTATCTGAGAGACATAAGAGTTCATGACCGCTTTGTAGCCATTTCCATCGTCGACCAGGGAACCAATGCCGAGCAAGTCCGCGCGTTTCGCATTGATCCCCAGGGAGAGATCGAAGCCGGCTGGGGAACTAATGGGGTGCTGCTTTACACTCCCGATAACGAACATCTGAATCCATACATGCAGAGCATAGTCAAGCTTGGCGACGCATACTGTTGTTTCACCATATTTGGCGTTTATTTGAATACTATTCGCGCCCAGATGGTGGACGCCACAGGCGTTATCCAATGGGATAGTGCCGGACTCCGGATCGGCAACCCCGGGGAGAATTTTCACGGAATCGCTTCCCTGCAGGTGAATGATCACATCTGCTTACTGGCTCAGCAAGAACTGGTAGGAGCCTATTTACATGTGATAGATGCTGGCAGCAATCTCAAGTTTGGCCCATCCGGTCTTCTGATGCCTGGTGACGGATCGATGTATGGGGGAGCACGCCTGGTGGAACACGATAATGGCGCGTTCTCCTTCTTCTGGATCGACCATAGTAATCCCATCCATGTGCTCAAACACGCAGCCATCAATGGCAGCGGTACTGTGCAGAGCATCCAGGATATCGCTTCCGGAGCCATTCACAACATTTTTACCAGCTACTCTGATGATAACGCGACCGTGTACTGGCAGCAGTATTACTTCGATAACCTCACTTACGAAGAATCCATGCCGCATAGCATATTGGCCACATCCCTGCCGGAACCTATTGCCAATGAAGATCCCGTGGTAGAGCAGATAACCCCGCTCAGCCTCGCTCAGAACTCACCAAATCCCTTTGTAACCGACACCAGAATCACCTTCAAACTACGCGAGGAGGCTCCCGTGAAACTGGAAATATTCAACATTAAGGGACAGCTTGTTCGGAAGATGAACCTCGATGCCAAAGGAGCAGGAGAACACCAGATAGATTGGGACGGATACGATAACTATGGTACTCGCTGCGCTCCCGGAGTATACCTGTACAAGCTCCGCGCCGGCAAGTTCAGCTCCAGCAGGAAGATGATCATGCTAAAGTAACTATACCTTTTTCCGTGCGACGATAAACGGCCACAATGAGTATAACACGTTGTGGCCTTTTCTTTGTGGCAGGCGGTCTCCCTCGGAGTTGTAAGCGCTTTGATTGATCATAGCTGCCATCAAGTGTCTAGCCACCAAAAGCTTATACCTGCCCATAAGCTCCCAGCGCTTTCGACTTCGAGCAGCGAGATTGCACTCCAAACCTTGTTCCCCCCGCCCGCTTTAACAAATCGTGAACGCAGTCGCTTTCTTAACGACTGGCATTCCGCCCACTTGCCACTCTCCCGCATTCCTCTTCCGTGGCACGTAGGAGGAGTGGAAGAGGGTGGAAACTGAAATGAAAGCCGGGAATGAAGTTGATAGCGGGGGGCCCCTTAAGTCTCTCAAACAAATCAGTTGACTAAATCCAGCCGCTTTAAAGGCTGGTATTCTAGAGTAATAATGATTGGAAGTGCCATGCTAAAAGCCAAGATTTTCGTACAACTCAAGCCCAGCGTGCTGGATCCGCAAGGAAAAGCCGTCACCAATTCACTGCACAGTTTGGGATTCGATACAGTGCAGGAAACCAGAATCAGCAAATACATTGAAATTCGCTTTGACAGCGACGATAGAGAGCAAACCGGCAAGCAGGTGGAAAAAATCTGCGACAGTCTGCTGGCAAATCCAAACACGGAAACTTACCACTTTGAGCTGGAGGAAGTTTAAGTTGCGGGTAAGCATAGTCACATTCCCCGGCTCCAATTGCGATCATGATGCTTACGAAGCTTTTGCCACCAGGGGGCATCAGGCAAACCTGATCTGGCATAAGGATCATGATCTTCAGCATCCCGATCTAGTGATCCTTCCCGGAGGTTTTTCCTATGGCGATTATCTGAGATGTGGCGCATTGGCGCGCTTCTCCCCCATCGTGAAGGAAGTGATTAATTTTGCCAACAGAGGCGGCCTGGTGATGGGTATCTGCAACGGTTTTCAGATCCTCACCGAGAGCGGCCTGCTGCCCGGCGCATTACTGATGAACGCGCATCTGAAGTTTATCTGCCGCCATCAGTACATCAGGGTGGAAACCGCCAACAGCCCCTTCAGCAAAGGTCTTGAGCCGGGAGCGGTGCTGGATATCCCCATCGCGCACAAAGAAGGCAATTATTTCATTGATGAAGATGGCCTGAAGCGCTTGCAGGACAAGGATATGATCCTATTCCGTTATTGTAATGCCAAAGGCGAGCTGACGGATAATCCCAATGGTGCCATCGACAATATCGCTGGTATCATCAGCGAGAAACGGAACGTTTTAGGCATGATGCCGCATCCCGAACGCGCGGCTACTGATAGTGTGAGCAGCCAGGATGGCAGGAAGATTTTTGAGGCTATTGAGCGATACTTTGATGCTAGCAATTGACCTGATGATCCCTCCCGTGTGCCAAAGTTGCCATCGGAAGCTCCCAGACGGTAAAGCCCTGCTGTGTGATGTATGTGCCCCCGGAGTGCAGAGCATTGGCGAATCTTCATGTCCCAAGTGCGGAAGCGTGTTGGATGAGGGCGTCTGTGAAAACTGCCGTAATCTGGAGTTTGATTTTGAGCTGGCGCGCAGCGTTTACCCCTTTGAAGAACCGCTCAAGACCATGATCCACAATCTCAAATACCGCGAGCATACCAGAAGCGCCAAGTGGCTTGCCGACGGCATGGCCGGATACATCGCCCAAAATCCCATTTTTCAAAAGAGTGACTACATCATGGCCGTTCCCCTGCATCCGGTTCGCAAGCGTGAACGGGGCTACAATCAAAGTGAATTGATCGCCCGCAAGGTGGCAAAACTGAGCGGAATCCAATATATTGAAGCAGTGAAGCGCGGCCGCTATACTGCCAGCCAGACCATGTTGCATCAGGAACAGCGCTTGAAAAACCTGAAAGGCGCGTTCAGAACCCGTAAAGGTGCCCCTATTGCGGGGAAGAACATCCTGGTGATCGACGACGTCTTTACTACCGGCAGCACCCTGAATGAAATAAGCAAGACCTTGCATTCCGCCGGGGCCGCCAGAGTGTTTGGCCTCACCGCCTGCAGGGCTTAGGACGCTAATGGCATACCAATATCAAGATATCAGGACCAGCATCAGCAACGAGGAAGCGCACGAACTGATCGAGAAAGTGGCACGCTTCATCGCCGAAAGAGGTTTGGCGCCTGCCGGAATCATGTTGATCGAATCCCTGCATCCGCTGCACAGCATCGGCAGCCAGGCCATGTATTTTGTGTTGCCCTTTGCTGAGATCATCTTTGATTCTCAGAAATACCAGCGTTTTGCCCTGATGATTCAGAAAGAGGAAAACATCAAGGCTCTGGTGAAGCGCATCGATGAGCTGGATGAAGAAATCAACCGCGAGCGCAGAGAAGAAGCGCGCCTCAAAAGCCGGCGCCGCAAGAATCTCTGGAAAGCCCGAGTGAATAAAATCTTTAAACCTAAGAATAAAGCTGAATAAGCGGAGGATATATGCAATACGATGAAAAACGCCTTACGCGCATTGTTGCTACCGACTGTGGCAGCACGACCACCAAGGCGATCTTGATCGAATACGTGGATGGTGAATACCGTCAAACCATCCGTGGCGAAGCTCCCACCACTGTGGAAGCCCCCCTAAACGACGTGACCAAGGGCGTGATCAACGCCACGCAGGAACTGGAAGAGCTGGTACGTCTGAAGTATAACAATCCCAATATCAAGTTTATGGAAAACGGTGAGTTTGTGATCCCCCGCAATGGCGACATCGGAGTGGATGCCTATGTTTCCACATCTTCAGCCGGTGGCGGTTTGCAAATGATGGTGACCGGTGTGGTTGCCTCGATGACCGGAGAAAGCGCTGAACGCGCCGCATTGGGTGCTGGAGCCATCGTGATGGACCTGATTGCCAGCAACGATAAACGCATGAACCACGAGAAGATCGAGCGCATTCGCCACCTCCGTCCGGACATGATCCTGATGGCAGGCGGTGAAGATGGCGGAACGATCAAGCACGTGGTGGAAATGGCAGAGCTGGTATCCGGTGCTGATCCCAAACCGCGTTTGGGCTCATCTTACAAACTCCCGGTGATCTATGCCGGCAACGTCGAAGCGCAAGAAGAGATTAAAAAGACTCTCTCCGGAAAAGTGGATTTGATCATCACCGATAATCTTCGTCCCAAATTGGAAACTGAAAACCTCGGCCCAGCCCGCGACAAGATTCACGATATCTTCATGGAACACGTGATGCAGCAAGCCCCGGGCTATAACAAACTGATGGAATGGACCAAGGGCCCGGATCAGAAACAAGTGCCGATCATGCCTACTCCCGCTGCCGTGGGAAACATCATGCAGACCATTGCCAAAGATGAACAGATCGAAGTGGTCGGTGTGGATATCGGTGGCGCGACCACAGACGTGTTCAGTGTATTCACCGAAGATTACATTTTCAACCGTACGGTAAGCGCTAACCTGGGCATGAGCTACAGTATTTCAAACGTGCTGGCCTCCAGCGGACTGAAGAACATCATGCGTTGGGTGCCTTTTGATCTGGATGAAAGCGAACTGCGCAACATGATCAAAAACAAGATGATCCGTCCCACCACGATTCCTTCCCTATTGCAGGAACTGGTGCTGGAGCAGGCCATCGCCAAAGAAGCTCTGCGCCTGGCTTTCGAACAGCACAAAGAGTTTGCCAGCAGCCTGAAAGGCATGCAGAAACAGCGTGACATCTCCGAAGCCTTCAGCCAATCAACCTCCGGCGCCACCATCGTGAATCTGATGACCCTGAACCTGCTGGTGGGCAGCGGCGGCGTACTCTCTCACGCTCCGCGCCGTTATCAGACTGTGATGATGCTGATCGATGCCTTCCTGCCCGAAGGGATCACGCGTCTGGCAGTGGACAGCATCTTTATGATGCCGCATCTGGGCGTGCTCTCCGAGATCAGCCCCAAGGCTGCCACCGAAGTGTTCCGCAAAGACTGCATGGTCTATCTGGGCTCTTGCGTAGCCCCTGTCGGCAAGGGGAAATATGGCAAACCCGCCCTTTCCGCCAAGCTCGAACTGCCCGATGGTACGAAGTTTGAAGAAGATATCCCCTTTGGTGAAATCCGTCTGATCCCCTGTGGAATCGGCCAAGTGGCAAAAGCAACCTTGAAGACCTCCGGCGGCCTGATCCTGGATGCCGAGAAGAACAAGGAATTGACAGTTGACCTGCATGGCGGCATGGTAGGCATCGTGCTCGATACCCGTGGACGTCAGCCCTTCGCCCTGCCCGAAGATAAAGCTGAACGCATTAAATCCCTAAAGAAATGGATGCGCGAATTGAAGGCGTATCCTGAAGATATACTGGTATAGGAGGAAGCATGGGACAAGCATATTCTGCCGGATTAACCGTAACCGATAGCATCATCCTGCGTAAAGAACGCATTCTGCCTCTCAAAGGAGAGGTTTTGGTAAAGAAAGGTGCCAAGGTGAAAGGCGAAGACGTGGTAGCACAAACCCTGTTACCCGGAAAGGTCGTCCCCTTCAACCTGGCCAATAAACTCGGGGTTACCCCCGCTCAATTGGAACAGTACATCAAGATCAAACCCGGTGATCAGATCACCAAAAAGACCGTATTGGCGGAGAACAAAGGCCTCTTTGGCCTCGGTTTCTTCAAAAGCGAAGTACGCTCTCCGGTGGAAGGAGAAGTGGAAAACATCTCCGCCGTCACCGGCCAGGTGCTCCTGCGTGAACCCCGTATCCCCGTGCAGGTGAAAGCCTTTATGGATGGTATCGTGACCGATGTGATCGAGGGTGAAGGTGTGGTCATCGAAAACAAGAGCGCCTATATCCAGGGCATCTTTGGCATCGGCGATGAAACCACGGGAGAGCTGAAAATGCTCGCCACCAGACCCGATGAGGAGCTTGATCCTGCCAAGATCGATGATTCCTGCAAGGATAAGATCATCATTGCCGGGAGCTTCATTCGCTTTGATGTGATCGACAGTGCGCGTAAACATGGCGTAAAAGCCATCATCACCGGAGGCATCGACGATCAGGACATCAAAAAGCTCCTGGGCTACGATATCGGCGTCGCCATCACCGGCCACGAGAACATCGGCCTCACCATCATCTGCACCGAAGGTTTCGGCAAGATCACTATGGCCAATAAAACCTTTACGCTACTGAAGCAATTTAACGGACGTATGGCCTCTGTACATGGTCATACTCAGATCCGTGCGGGTGTGATCCGCCCCGAAATCATCATCCCGATGGAGTTTAGTGAGAACGAACTGGTGACCAAAGAAGCCAGTCTGCCCATCCTGGAGATCGGTACCCTCGTCCGCGTGATTCGTCAGCCCAATTTCGGACGCATTGCCAAAGTTACCGCGCTACCGGAAGAGCTCACGAAAGTGGAATCCGAAACCCTGGTTCGCATTATGGAAGCTGAGTTTGATGATGGCACCAAGATTAGCCTTCCCCGTGCTAACGTGGAAGTGATAGAATCCTGATAAACATAACTGATAACACAAAGGCTGCTCTTTCTGGGAGCAGCCTTTTTCTGTGCTTGAGAACTAGCGAGGCTTTGGTTGGTCTGATCGCTGAGATCAGCCCTCTACCTTTTCTAACACCCGCCGCACCATTTCCAGCAGGGTTTGAGCCGCGGGCAGTTTGTTGTAGAAGTAGATGAAGGGCTTGCCCTGATCACCTGATATTACGATATTGGGCTCCATTTCGAGCTCCGCCAGGAGGTCCAGCTGATGATCAAAGATCATCTTTTCCAGCTGTTGCCCCTGGAAGATCGGAGTGATCTTGCCACAATCGGGACAGCGGAAATACTTCATGTTTTCCACTACGCCGAGGATCTTCAGATTCAGTTTATGGGCAAAATCCACGCTTTTCTTCACGTCCAGAATGGCGATATCCTGAGGAGTGGTTACGATGATCGCGCCATCCACTGTGCCCAGGGTCTGCACGATGGAAAGCGGTTCATCACCGGTTCCGGGAGGGCAATCGATGATCAGATAATCCAGCTCGGGCCACTCAAAATCGCTGAAGAACTGCTTGATCAGTGCCATCTTCATGGGACCGCGCCAGATCAGGGCACTATCCTCCGAAGATATCAGGGATGCCACACTCAGCACATAGAGATTGGAGAGAGCCGCGATCGGGGCAGGCATGCCGGAAGCTTCATCCATGGGGATTCCAACTCCCTCGATGCCGGTGAGTTTGACCACCGAGGGGCCATGCACATCCGCATCCAGGATGCCGACGGTCTTTCCCTGCATGGCCAGGCCATAAGCGAGATTCACCGCCACGAAGCTCTTGCCCACGCCGCCTTTACCGCTCATTACCATGATCCGGTGCTTGATCTTACTCAGGTTTTTGCTTACCTGTAGGTCTTTTTCGTCTGCCATTTACTTTTCCAATTCCTTATTTATCCAGTTTAGTTGAGCTTCCAATTCTTGCTTTTCCGCTTCCAGGTTTTCTCTGGAATACTGATAATCCGCACGGTAGGGAGTGTTTCCCTGCCAGCGTCCACGAAATCCACGACCGAATCTGCGGCCACAACCGAAGAATCCACTTTTTGCACAGGGACCCATTCCGCGTCCCGGACGCCCATCGCCCATTGGGCCGGTTCCATCACGATTTGGCATGATTATGCTCCTTCTTTAAGTTGATTGTTTTGATATGCTGTATAAGCTTCACGGATGCTCATTCCACCCGCGCCAACCAGGATTTTGATGTTCATTTTGCTTAGGATCGCGGCGGCATTGCCTCCGGGACCGTTCCCCGTGATCAGGATCTGGGGCTTCAGCTCGAAGATCTTCTCCGCGGTTTTGGGTCCGGCGCCATGCTCCACTTGTTTAATCTCGCGATTATCCGCGCAGGTGAGAGTGTCTGTATCTTCATCATACACCAGGATGAAGTCTGTGCGGCCAAATCTGGGATCGATCAGGGCATCCCAGCCTTCGCCGGCTGATGTGAAAGCTATTTTCATTGTATCTCCTTCAGGCCATCCCAGATTGCTGTGAATATGGGGTGCCATTTTGCGTAGTTCACTTCTGTCACGCTCTTGCCATTGGTAATGGCGATTTGAAAGTCTGTATCATAATCCAGATCCGCCAGATGCCTTATCCCTACTTTCTTTAGCCACTTCTTGATCTGCACGCTGATGTCTGGATTGATATCAGCTTTGTTGATGATGCAGGCTGCCGGGATGCGAAACTTCTGAATCAATTCCCACAGCCTTTGCAGATCGCTTTGAGCGGAAAGGCTTGGCTCCGTAACCATCAAAACCGCGTCCGCTCCAGATAGAGATGAGATTACCGGACATCCGATTCCCGGTGAACCATCCACCAGGAGGAAGTCCTTTGTTTCCCTCTGTGCCAGTGCTTTAGCCTCGTTTTTCACTTTTGCCACAAGCTTTCCGGAATTGTCGGCGCCGATGCCAAGGCGAGCATGTACCAGGCTGCAACCAAAGCGGGTGTCACTGATGTACCACTGTCCCACCGCTTGTTCGGGTAGAGTGATGGCCCCTGCGGGACATAGATGATAACAGTATCCGCAGCCCTCACAATCCAGAGCTTGCACTTCATAGATCTTGCCGCTTTTCACGATGGCATCAAAGCGGCATTTCTGAGCACATAAAGCGCAGCCAATACACTTGTCCGGATCAATCACGGCCTTGATCCCACTGTGAAACTCCTCTGTCTGGCGCGCTACGGGAGCGAAGATCAGGTGCAGATCTGCCGCGTCCACATCACAATCCGTTACCACGAGGTTTTCTCTGGCTATCCAGGATAATGCGGATACCACGGAGCTTTTCCCGGTTCCGCCTTTTCCGGAGATGCAAACGATTTCCTTCATGACCTGGCCTCCAGATGGGTTGCGATTTGCTGCAGAGCTTCATCAAACTCCGAAAAAGCGTGGTAGAGCATGCTCCCCTTGGAATATGATGAGGCGATCTCCCGGGAATGAGGGATCTTCGCCAGCAGCTTGATATCCTCCCTTTCCAGATAGTCCAATACATCGCTATTCCCGATGCCCCAGCGGTTTATCACCACACCAAACGGGATACCCAGGTGTCGCATGGTCTGAACCGCCAGGCTGAGGTCATAGAGTCCAAAAGGAGTAGGCTCGGTGATCAGGATCACATAATCCGCTGTCCTGGTGGCAGATATCATGGCGCATGACGTTCCCGGAGGGCTATCCAGAATCTGATACCGGTGAGTCGCAAAGTGCTGATCGGCATAACTCAGGCTCTGCGCAATCAGCGGTGAAGCCTGTTCCAATCCGATATCCAGCCTGCTTTCCACAAAGTCAAGATTATCAGCCCGATACTGTCTGATCGTGCCCAGAGGCATGGCCTGCATGGGTAAAGCAGCTTCAGGACACAGCTCACTGCAGGCATGGCAGGAATGACAAAGCTCGGGTAGCACCATGATGTAATCACCCAGGCGGATCACCGCATTGTAACGGCAATATGGAGGGCATTTTCCACAGAGACTGCAAGCTTTCTGATCCCACTGAGGCACCATACGCACAGCCTTGTGAACTCCCAATTCCTTACCCTTGATGAAGATACCGCTATTGGGCTCCTCCACATCCAGATCCAGGAGCAGTGTGCTTTTCGTCTCAGCAAGCAAGGTGGCAAGATTCACCGCCAGGGTTGTCTTGCCTGTTCCACCCTTGCCGCTGGCAATGGCAATTCTCATCAGTGGTCGCAGCGGTTGTCACCACCCTCCAGCTTGTTGTCGATGTACATCTGCACCAATTCATTCAGAGGCAATGGACACACTCCGATAATCACTTCGATGCCGTTTTGCTGCATCAATTCCTGCGCCTTCATGCCCATGCCGCCGGCTATTACGACGCTGACGCCGATTTCATGCAAAAAACGGGGATGCGATCCCGGCTCATGCACCGGAGGATCAATTCTTTCTTCTTTGACGATCTTGGCGTCTTCAATAGTGAATACCGCGAAGGCTTCACAGTGACCAAAGTGGGAGCTGAGTTCGCCCCCTGCGAGTGGAATGGCTAGTTTCATTGGGTTCTCCTAATCTTACTTTATATGAGTCCATGTTGTTTGGTTTTAGTCTATTGCTTAGCGGCATCTGCGACAACGGCGGCAACCGCGGATAAAACAATCGTTCAAGTTGATGATCTTGTCCGAACCGCATGCCGGGCAGATGCCGGGCCTATCATCCCGGGGCGATAAGGCGATGCGATGCTGACAATCTTCACAGAGATAGTGCTGTTCATCAATCCCGATCTCGCCGCCCTCAATCAGAAAGGAACGTCCCTCCACCAACGCGGTGCTGAGCTTCCTGCGGGCAGATTCATAAATGCGGGTAACCGTGGGACGGGACACCTGCATCATTCCTGCCACTTCTTCATGGATCTTCCCCTCATAATCGATCAGGCGCAGCACTTCATATTCCTCAAGATTGAGGATCACGGCTTGGCGGTAATTTGCCCTCATCCACAAAGGACGAAATCCCTTCACAATGGGCAATTCCTGCAGCATGCGCAAGCTTTTGTTACGTGGCATTTGGTCTCCCGATTCACCAGTATTTGGCATTGGCCAAGTGAACATATGTTCATTATTCTGAGCCCCCGTTTTTTGTCAAACGGATTTTTAGGCACCCTTTTTTTCGGCTCTCTTCCAACTCGAGTGGGTAGGCATGATTCCAAAACTGAAGCCCAAACAAGACTGATGATTTTCAGATTGTACTGAACCGCCGACTATTGGATTTGATCCATAGGCCGATCGAGATAGAACCTATCTACAGAGAAGCTCCGCCAAACTTTAGCCACTTGGTTTGAAAGTGAGGCTTTTAGAATATCCCCAACCGGTTCTATGATCTTCATATCTTGAGCTTCATACGCATCTAATGAGCCGGCCGTACACCGGTCATACGATTGTACGACCGGTGTATGACCGGTGTATGGGAGGCGTATCAACTACAAGATAGCAAGGGGGATTGAGTTAATACAAAGGCTCTCTTCCAAATCGAGTGTGTAAACATGACTTAAATAACTGAAGTCCAAACAAGACTGATGATTTGCGGATTGTACTGAACCGCCGACTATTGGATTTGATCTATAGGCTGATCGAGATGGATATGCAGCTATCTACAGAAACGCTCCGCCAAACTTTACCCAATTGGTTTGAAAGTGAGCCTAAAATCAAGAAGTACCGGTACCAGTTGTTGAATCTCATCCTTGTTTAGTTTGAAAGTCTGGGATAGCTTTGACATTAGAGACAAGAGTTGATCGTCCTCGAAGTTGGTGACTTGCTGCATCGAGGAGGAAAATTTCCCATCTCACCTGCAGCCTCGCCAAATGCGACTGAAGCCAGGGTTATGGCCTGTCTCTGAC
>JAEWNJ010000015.1 GCA_023392795.1 Candidatus Cloacimonadota bacterium | reverse complement strand
GAGTCATGATCTTCTCCTTGTCTTGTAGATTTCTTGTCAAAACCATCAAAACAAAGTGCGGGATCCGGCTCAACCTTTTTCTTCATCTGGCGTTACCTATTTTACACCAACCTTTGAGACACTACCGCCGTTTATTGGTCGGGAAGTTGTTGACAGCACATTCATTGAAAGTAACAAGTACTACATGATTTATCCTTCCTTATGTGCCCCTTATGGTTTTTGGATTAGAAATGTAGGTGATACTACGATCCTTTGGGACCAGCATAATGATGAGTATTTAAACGACTTAGATGACAACACTCAAACTTGTACCTTAGTAAATGAAGATTTTACAATTACTGCTACAAATCCTGATGAAGGGACTTGGGTGTGGCCTGTCAATGATGGATTTTGGTACCCATTCAAATGCTTTGTGTATGAAACAGGATGGATCAATTTTTATGGTTTTGTAACTCAATTCCTATACTATGATTACGCTCCTCTTTATCCATCTACCTTTTACTCCGCTGTATGGCTGAGGGGAATTGGCCCTGTCTACTGCTCAACCGAATGGGCTGAAACTTTACTACACGGCTGTATTATTAACGGCACTTCATATGGAGATATACCATCCTCAGCACAAGAAGATCTTCTTGTACCAAGTAGTCCACAATTGGAATTGGGCGCATATCCCAACCCTTTTATTAATGGGGTCACTGTAAAAATTAGGTCTCCAAACAATATCAAGGGAATAAACTATGAAGTATATAACATCCGTGGTCAAGTCGTAGTTAGTCAGAAGATTTCTGATTTGGGTAGATCTGTCCTTTGGGATGGCAATAACGTGAATGGACAACGGACACCTTCAGGACTGTATTTATTAAGAGTGTTATTTAGTAATGGTTTTACGAAAACAATTAAACTACTTCATTTATAGGAGGTTCAAATGAAGAAGATCAGCGTTCTTATGTTTACATTTTGCATAACTGCTGTTATGTCTTTTGGCATCGTAGATACAGGCTTTGAAGTATTAGATAGCCTTGGAGTAGACAGCCCCTTTCGAGATATCATTATTGATGGAAGAGGGGGTTGTTCAATCACTGCTCAAGGTATTGTAAAAGTTCCGATCATTTTCGTTGACCGTGAATTTCTGCCTGGGAATACATCTCCGGACAATGTTCAATCAAATTACTGGCCATTAGGTGGTGATCCTCAATATATGTGCGATTTCATCAACTCAAGTTTACCTCCACAAGGGTATCAGTGGCCAAGGATGAATCTTACTAAATATTTGCATGTTATGTCTAATGGTTTGTTCAATTACATTGGAGATACCTACAGATACACTATCCCCGCTGGAGTTACCTTCACCAATACAGGCCAGCTATCCTCACACGTTTTAACTCAAATGGACCCATTGATTGATTACGCGCAGTATGATCATTGGAAAACAAATACCTCATATGACCATGACTATTATGAATATCCATCCACTGATGCTGACAGGTACGTAGATTGGGTTTTCATAGTATATAGATTTAGATTAAGTGACATGTTTCCGAGTATTAACTACACTGGTTATACACCCATACCAGAATACACGAGCCAAGACATGATCTTGGGTCAACCAGTAAAGATTGGTGGCTGGGGACGGGGCTCAGCACAAGGAGGGATGAGGGAAAGTGGGTTTAATGGAATTTCCCATGTTTGTTTACATGAATTGGCTCACGCACTTTTTCCGTATGGACATAATGGGCGATTGGCCGGACTATCAGTTTAAGCGCAAATCAAGTCGGATGGGGTACATCCATCTGGGGGATGAATGCATGGGAGAGGGAGAAGCTAGCTTGGATGAATTATAACACTGTAGCTTCTGATGAAATCGTTACTCTTCCGGATTACATGACAAATTTTACTTCATTGAAGATACCCACGAGTAGTCCAAACCGCTTCTACTTTATAGAGAATCGCCAGCGACTTGATCCCGAACTTGACACAGCGTACGGAAAGGGTATCTACGTATACAGAGCGATCAACAGAAGTAACTACGAATATATTGAATCTAGCGAAATATATAGCAATGTTAACTTGCCAGAACCTAACGGGTATTACGATGGGTGCATAAATGTATTGTCAGCTGACGGTAGGTGGAACTTTTCACATAATCTGTCTCCATCACCCAATTATAGCATTGACTTGCCAGCCAATATCAGAATTCAAAGAACCATCCCCAACCCTAGAGGGTATGATGAAAGAGATTATTGTGGCAGATTTCAATATGGCAACACAGGCAATTGGGGTAGGTACTATTGTCTCAATGATCGTGGTGAGGGCGGTACAAATAGATGGTATCAGGGGGACTCAATCGAAGAAAGCGATCTGCGGGGTGATGCTTTTGGAGATGCTTATGATGGTTTCTCTATGGGTTACAATAGAGTGTTTTCTAAGTGGTCAAATCCCGGGATTGATCAATCTTGGGCAGATTGTAACTTTTCGATTGAGATACTATCTGAAAACCCGCAAACTGGTGCTGTAACTTTGAGATTACGTTTTGCAAATCCCCAAGAAGCACCCTTGGCACGACCTATGGGTTTATCAGGAACATCAAGCAATGGAATTAGTTACGCATTGAATTGGTACCAACCAAATACAGAATTACAGCCAGGATTCCAATCCTATGAGCTTTATCATCGTCGTAGCACAACATCAGCTTGGAACCTGATAGCTTCGACTACAGATCAGAATATCAATCTCTCAATACCGTATGTTGGTAATCCCAATATTATCCCAATTCACAAGCGGAACTATTTCAAAGTAAGAGCAGTTAAGGCCAGTCCGGGAGGCGAATCCAATTTCTCAGATGAGATCAAAATAGTCAATAACGATATCATAATCCCCTATTATTCAATACCATCAGGTAAAACATTGAGCATTGATGATAGCTTAACGGTAAGGGTGACAGGGTCTTTGGAGATGCAGCAAAACTCAGGACTACTTCTTGGCCGTGGTAGTAAGCTGATTGTTCAGGAAGGAGCTTCACTGGTTATTGGTAACAACTGCCAAGTAAAAGGGACAAACAAAACGGCTGGAATAGAAGCTGGAAGTGCTGTAGTTCTTAACGGATCAGTTTCTTTTGGCACAAACGTTACTTTAAGTAGCGATATTGATTGCTGGGACGGCTTGATAATTGATAGTGCTACGCAATCCAATCTCGTTGGAGTTAGCTTCAATAATGCTGATCTGGCGACATATTCAGATGTCACAGTGGAAGGTTGCACCTTCTCAAACGGCATTATAAAGCAGTTTGCTAAAGATTTGACGATATCAAATTCAACCTTCACTTCAGCATCTATCAAATCGGTCGCTAAGCTGGAAGATTCAAGTATTAATATCGTTTCAAGTCAGTTTACTGGAAGCCCCAATCAGGATGCTATAGATATTAACTCAATGTCAAAGTATTCTATCTCAGGCAATTATATCACTGGTTACAGAACCGCATTGGCAATTTACGAGTCTATGAACGGTAGTATCGAAGCAAACGAGATTGTTGGCAATGGCACTGGAATTCAGCTATACCATGCTGTCGCAGATATTTACAATGGCAATACGGTCCAAAACAATGACTATGGGATTGTTGCTTTACGTAATTCTCTGTGGTCTTTGCAGGGGTCAAAAGATGCTCCCTATCAATTTGTGACAGAAAATACAAGCTGTCAGGTTCTCTTTACTTATGACAGCGCTCCAGAGTATATGGAGTTTAATCATATCTACAGCACGAACAACAGCGATAAGGCATTTGTTGTATGCGACAAAGTGCCCAGTAACCCCAAGAAAATCCTGATCGCAAACAACTACTTTGGAACAATGTTTGATCCACTCAAGAATCTCATCCCAACCGAGATATTCATATATGAACCAGTTTGGGTGCCTGATCCTGTTTCGGCGAATGTTTCAATCATCCCCGGATTGTATAAAACTGCGAAAGATTATCAAAGATCGTCAGACTATGACGCTGCTCATGCTTTGTGGTACCAGTACTATTCTGCTGTACCTGATTCGAGCATTCTCTATGATAAGACGGCCAAGCAACTTCTCTCCGTAGAAAAACTAACGTCGGATGATTACTCCCAGCTGTTGTCATTTTACGGTACAACAGGGACAACAAGTCCAATTTCGATGCACTTGTTGAATTATCTGTCAAACTATTGCTTGATTGAAGTAAACGCTTTACAGCCTGCCATTCTGTGGCTAGAGTCTCAAATTGAGAATCCAGTAACTGAAGTAGATTCGCTGTTCGCTGCAATAGACATAGGTTATCTCTATATGCTGGTCGATAACAGCAAGGCAGCCGTACAAGGGAAGCTGCCTTGGCTCAAGCCGACTTCGGTTCAAGCATTTGAGAGTGATAGAAATAATGCCATCATGAGCCTGATAAATGGACAAAGCAACTCTCAGTCCAGCACACAATCAGTTGAACCCGCTACGTTACTAATGAGTAACTATCCAAACCCATTTAACCCTTCCACTACAATATCTTTCAACCTGCCTTCGGTTATGAATTGTAAGCTTGAGATATACAATTTGAAAGGCCAACGTGTTACCTCTCTACTAAATGAAACTCGAGGTGCAGGAAAACACACAATCACTTGGGATGGATTAGATGAAGCTGGTAGGCCTGTATCATCTGGTCTATACTTCTATCGGTTAACTACACCACAGAGAACCATATCTGCCAAGATGCTAATGATTAAATAGTATCGTTTGACCAAATAATGAAGGGCTGCCACATATCCAGGCAGCCCTTTGTTTGCTAACCAACCAAACCCTCAATACATATCTACACTGTAATTTTCCAAGAACAGTGCATTTTACTGCGCCAAGGCTATAAAATACCTCCATCGAGAAGAAGAATGCTTTGATCCTACTATCCTGCATCAAAGAGATGAATACAGATAGGATAGTTTCGATCTGCTGGCAACCCTCAATCCCGATGAGTATTATATCCTGATAAACTTCATCACCGCCTATAATGAAGTAAGGAGTCAGTTCCCGGTCACAGTATCCCAGTTCCCCAAGTGTCCGGACGATCTGCACGAGTACCCGGAGAAGGTCAAGTTCTCACTTGAATCCAGATACATAGGCAGTCCCGGCTATATCGACTTTGGGATCATCATCATTGAAGACGATGGCGATAATATCACCTCGAGTTAGCCATAAATACAGAAAACCATAAATACAGAGGAGAAACAATGTTCAAATATGGAATCAGCTACTATATCATGGAAGAGGGAGCAAGAAAGCCTCAGTCGGGAGTGGATGCCCGCTTACTCAGACCCGGAGCAGACTGGCAGAGTGGAATCCGACTCATTGAAACCGAGAACTCAGGCTACTATGAATGCCTGATCGAAACTGAAGCCGATTGCGGGTTCTATGATATCTGGGACAACCGTGGCAATCCCAATGGAGCCTTCGGTGGCAAGACCTGTACCATCGGTAAGCTCGATGCCCGCGGTCTGCAGAACGACTGTATCTACGGCAATCACATCCTGGATGGAGTGGTCACGGGAAGCAAGATAGCCAATGAAGCTATTGGCACAGAACACCTGCAAAATGGACTCTTTTCCCTATCCAAGCTACAATACGAGATTCTGGATCAGGATAAGGGAGTGGGAGATAACAGCCAGGCTAGCCCGGCAAAGCTGAGCGAAGACAAGGTGATCACCCATGTACTGGATAAAGAGTATCAGGAGCTTCCGCATATCATCCTAACCAACCAGTGCGATGCCTTCCTCTACATAGCAGATGCCAAGATTGAGGGGAACCTGGTGACAATCATGATCGGGATCAGCCAGGTCTATACTGCCACTGATCCTTTCTACAAGCTGCTTGCCCTCGCCAAATGATGCCCAAGAAAGAAACCCGGCAGAACCGGGTTAAGTGTGATAGACTAGCTCTCGCTTACTTCTTTTCGAGCCTGCAGATCAGCTCTGCCATCAGGTTGATCATCTCTTTGTAATCGCTGCATTCCCAGGCATCGTCGGCTTTGATCTTGATCTCTTCCACCGTCATCTTCTCCGACTGCAGCCAGGGTCCCCGGAACTGATTCCACCAGCTATTGTAGTGGAACTCGTTAGCGTATGGATCATCAGCCACCTGATCGCTTTCCGAGCCATCCAAACCAATCTTATCCATCTCGATCACTCTCATGGTCGATCCTAACTTCAATACCCCATTCTTCTTTGCCAGGGCTTCAACTGGCTCATCAGAACCATCATCTCTCATCAATACGAGTTGGCTGCCTGATTTCACCATCTGCTCCAGCGTTGCCTGCTCCTTGCGATTCTTGTTTTGCTTGGTCATCTTGATCTCCTTCTCGGTTACCCGAATGTTGATTTATGGGTGCTACTCGCACCCCTCGCAAGGGTGGTCAAGTCCTTTCCGCTCAATATAATAAGAAAGATCAATTCCTTGGTTATTGATCAGATAATAGGAACCTTGATTTCAATCAGCAGCCATTCAATGCCTTACAAAATGCCTCTGAAAAAATCGTGATATTTTCTGCTTCTTGAGCCCTGTTTTATCGAATCGGAATCGAAAATCTCTAATCTGTTCCGCTGATTTGGTTTAGAAAACTCGTTTGAAAAAGTCGTGGAATTTCATTTGAAATAATCGTGATATCGTTTTGAAATAATCGTGATATCGCAAGGCTCCGATATCGTCGAATTGAAAGAATGGTGATACGATTTGAAAAAATAAGTGAGAACGCATAAGCACTTTATGTGCTCTGTGATTGTGTAATCTCTGCATAAATAACTGGACATTTACTCTGCCTGCAGGAAAGTGTCCCAGACAAGCTATGAAGATTAATGACTTTATGGAGATATACTTATGAAACAGGAACAAGTAATGGCACGTCGCGAAAAGCTGTTTGCCGCATTGCAAAGCGGTGACGCGGTGATATTGTTCGCAAACTTGGAAGAAAAGCTAAAGAAATTCAAGCAGGACAACAACTTTTTGTATCTGACCGGTTTAACCTGCCCGGATGCAATTTACATGGCGTTCAAAGGAAGTGCGGCCAGTGAGTTCCTTTTTATACAGCGAGGCATTCCGGAACGCGAAGTATGGGAAGGCAAGAAAATGACGGTGGAAGAAGCGCGCGAGATAAGCGGTATCGAAAACGTACTCTATCAGGATCAGTTTGACGGAGTTCTTTCCCAGTATTGCCCCGCGATCTACCGTATCCATGCCAACATCGGAGCCCTGGAACTGGATAGACCCCTCTCTTACCCCATGTTCCGTTTGTTGCCTGTGCGCCAACGTTATCCCCAGATATCCATTCTCTGCGTCACGGAGATCATGACTCCTTTGCGCAAAGTAAAAAGCGATTGGGAAATCCAGCAGATGCAGCGCGCCATTGATGTGACTGGTAAAGGCATCATCGACATCATGCAAAGTGCTCAGACAGGCATGATGGAGTATGAATTGGAGGCCATCCTTTTTTACCGCATGCAGCGTAGCGGATTGAAGCATTGGGGCTTTGCACCAATCATCGCCGCCGGTATCAATGCTGCCACTTTGCACTATGAAAAAAACGAATGTCAGATTGCAGCAGGTGACCTTGTCCTCATGGATGTGGGCGCTGATAACAATAACTATAGCGCAGATATCACACGTTGCTTCCCGATCAGCGGGAGCTTTAGTGATAGGCAGACTCAGATATATTCAGCAGTACTCCGCGTGGAGAAAGAGATCATTAGTATGGTCAAACCTGGTGTGGAACTGATGACGCTCCAGACAAAAACCCGGGAGCTGATCGCCAATGAATTGATCACTTTGGGTCTGATCTCCGATCCCTGCGAAGTTAGTAAGTACTACATGCACGGCGTCAGTCATTTCCTAGGCATGGATACTCACGATCTCGGCGGACGCAGTGCCACTCTGGAAGTGGGAAATGTGATCACCGTGGAACCCGGCATTTACATTCCGGAAGAGAGACTTGGCGTGAGAATCGAGGATGACGTCCTGGTGACCGAAGAGGGTTACTGCGTACTCAGCCAAAACATCCCCAAAGAGATAGCCGAGATCGAGGAAATCCTCAAGAGCAGACAATGAAAGCCATATACCCCGGGACCTTCGATCCCATCACTTTTGGGCATCTGAACATTCTGGAGAAAGCTTCCCGCATGTTCGATGAAGTGATCCTTGCAGTGGCGGATTATACCGCGAAGCAAAACTACTTTTCTCTGGAAGAACGTTTCCAACTTTGCTCCAAGACCACGAAGCATTTGCCAAACGTAAGAGTAATGAGTTTCTCCGGTCTGGTGGTTGATTTCGCTCAGTCTCAGAACTGCAAGATCATGATCAGGGGTCTGCGCGCAGTATCAGATTTTGAGTACGAGCTGTCACTTGCCTTGACCAATATCAAGCTTCGCGACGACATTGAGACCATCTTTTTGGTGCCCAGCCTGCGCTACATGTACCTATCCTCATCCATGATCCGGCAGCTCTCCGAATTGGGGGCGGACCTGAAAGATTTTGTACCGTCCATAGTGGCTAAAGCCTTGTCTGAGCGCTCCGGGAGACGCGATAATGGCTAAAAGTACTTCTGATTCCCAGCAGATTTCCGAGCGAAAACTACCTGCTGATATAAACGCAGAAGCTGCAGTGCTTTCTGCCATGATTATTGACGCCGATGTGGTGTCCAAGGGCATCGAAAAGCTCAAAGAAAGCTTCTTTTCTCGCCTGGCTTACAAGCTGGTCTTCAAGGTCATCTGCGAGCTATTCAATGACGGCATCGAAGTGGACCCCCTGACAGTGATCAACCGGTTGGAACGCAACAACCATCTGGAAAAAGTAGGTGGCATACCCTTCATCAACGAGATTGCCGATTTTGTAGTTTCCAGTGCGAACTTCGATTATCACCTGAACATAGTGGTGGAACAGGCTCTGCTGCGTCACCTGATCGTGGCATGCAACGGCATCATCGAGAATTGTTACAGCTCTACGGCACCGGTCAAAACGGTGGTGGACGAGGCCGAGCAGGCCATCTTTGCTATTGCTGAATTGCCTCAACACCAGGGCTTCATCAGGTTTGACCAGCTTTCCGGCGAAGTATTGCACAATATCGACACCATCGCCTCCACCAAGGTACCTGTAACTGGCATTGGTACTGGATTTAGCGATCTGGACCGTCTTACCGGGGGCTTCAGACCGGGGCAATTCATCATCATTGCTGCACGTCCGGCCATGGGGAAGACTTCACTGGCGCTAAACATAGCTTCACACGCGGCGGTAAATCTAAAAAAGAAGGTGGCCATCTTCACCATGGAAATGGCAGCCGATGAAGTGATCATGAGGATGTTTTCCTCCGCTTCTGAAGTAAATATGGATAGCATGCTGAAAGGCTACGGCATGAACGAAGAGAAATTGATCCGTATCATGCAAGCCTCGGAAGTGCTTTCCAGTAAACAGATTTTCATCGATGAAACCGGTACAAATACCCCTCTGGATATTCGCGCCAAGACCCGTCGGCTGGCTGCAGAAATCGGCGGATTGGATCTGATCCTGATCGACTATTTACAGCTGATGGGGCTATCCAAAGAGCGTGATAACCGCCAGCAGGAAATCTCTGAAATCTCGCGGGCTCTCAAGATTCTCGCAAAAGACATGAGAATACCCGTGGTGGCGTTATCCCAGCTAAACCGCATGCTGGAAAACCGCGATGACAAGCGCCCCCGTCTGGCAGACCTGCGTGAATCCGGAGCCATCGAGCAGGACGCCGATCTGGTGATGTTCATCTATCGGGACGAGTACTATTACAAAGAGAAATCGGAAAAACCGGGTATCGCGGAGATCATCGTGGGCAAAAACCGTCACGGCTCCACCGGTAGTGTGGATCTGGGCTTTGACCGGGAATATACTCTCTTCCGCAATCTCGACACGCACGAAGAATTGTAAATGATTGGCGATATCCTGGCAGGAATTGGCGAATATACGATCTTTGCCGGTAAAAGTCTGGCTGGACTTGTCGTTCTGCCCAAACGCCGGCTGGAATTTCTGATCCAGTTTAAGCGCATCGGTTATGATTCGTTATTCCTCATTATGCTTACCGCCGCCTTTACCGGTTTGGTGACAGCGCTACAAGCGGTTTATCAATCAAAGGGTTACATCCCACTCAATCTACTCAGCGTATTGATCGGTAAATCTACCATGGTGGAATTGGCGCCGGTACTTACCGGACTTGTCCTCACTGGGAAAGTAGGAGCTTCTATGGCGGCAGAGATAGGTACCATGAAAGTGAGCGAACAGATCGACGCTCTTTCCAGTATGAATATCTCGGCCTATGAGTTTCTCTACATGCCACGCATTTTGGCCGGGATCATCGCTTTCCCGCTCATCACCATCTTTGCCAATGCCATCAGCATCATCTGTGCCTGGTACTTTGCCTTCCTCCGTTATGGATTGCACTACCATACCTTTTTCAGCAATATGCGGGCGTATTTCGAGAGCTTCGATCTGATCAGCGGACTGGTCAAGTCGGTGGTTTTTGGCTTTATCATCACATCTTTTGCCTGCTATTTTGGCGATCGCAGCTTTGGCGGGGCAGAGGGTGTGGGTCGATCCACCACGCAAACGGTTGTTTATTCATCTGTTAGTATCCTGATCATGGATTTCATCGTGGCGTGGATGCTTTTCGGAGCCTATTGATGCGCTACTGGCTCTGCATAATCCTCGGTCTCATTGTGCTAAGCGCTTGCGGTAAAGACGAAGTGCGGGAGAAAGCAAAGCCACCAAAGGCATCCAGAGTGTTAAAAGTCTGGGCTCTGGAAAGCTTTCGCAAATCCGGCCTGGAAGCGGTGTTGATCCCGGAATTTGAAAACAAGTACAATTGCCGGGTGGATCTACAGCTCTTTGAAAGCAGGATCGATCTGGCTGCCGCTGTGAAAGCAGATAGCGCCTCCACCGATCTGATCCTGGGCATTGATAACGCTCTGGCTGCCTCAGATCAGTTGTGGGATTACTTCATGCCTCATAAAGCTGAGGATTTCCCCACCCTGATCCGGGAAAGCATCACTGATGCGAGCTACAGGCTGATCCCCTACGCCTACAGCTATGTGGCTCTGATCTACAATACCCGTCTGGTGGATAGTCCCCCCAAGTCCTTTGGCGAAATGCAGGACGCGAAACACTTTCGCCAGATCGCATTGCCCGATCCTCAGCTCAGTTCCTGGGGTGCGGCATTTATGCATTACGTGATATCGATGTTTGGTGAAGAAGGCTACGAACACCTGTTAAGGGCTTTACGCAAGAACGTCTATCGCAGCTATGGTAATGACAACCTGGCCCTGGATGCAGTGCTCAGTGGAGAATGCAGCATGATGTTTGCCATGTTTAGCACCGCGGCCTGGCTGAAGGATTTGGATAGAAGCGAGACGGAGATCAAAATGCAAGTATTCAAGGAAGGCTCCTATCTCTTCACCGAGAGCGCGGGGATTCATCAAAAGGCTCAGAACCCGGCTCTGGCAGAGGCTTTTCTGAAATACATCAATGGCGAATCCGCGCAGAAGATGGTACTCTATAAAACGGGACTCCTCCCCACCCACAAAAAGGTTATGCTGCCCATGGCATACAGCAATCTGCCACTATCGGTATATGCGTTAAACGATCGTCTGGATCGCGACACCATCGCCAATCAGCAGCAGGCGTGGTTGGAAGTGTGGCAGCAGGTGATGAGTTTCATGTAAAAAAGAAAGGCACCCGCGGGTGCCTTGTAATGTGCGTTATAGCTTCGAAAGTAAATAGATAATCCGGGTTGGTATTACTCGGCAGTGATTTTGAAAAACGCTTTGCTCTGAACGAGACTAAGTGGTAATGTGGTCGCGTTCGTGGTATCGAAAAGTAGATAATCCGCTGTAGGATCATTGCTCATGTATATGTGATACATCGTGGCACCAGGCACTTCGTTCCAGCTAAGAACCGGTGATCCGCTGATGGTATCCAAGGTGATGCTTGCTACAGGAGTGGCGATTTCAGGTATCTGCTCGCCAACCCGGAAGTTATTGACCATAAAGTCATTATCATCGTTGGACACTGTGGACCCTGCAAAGATGGCTATCTTGATGTGTCCGGCATGTCCGGCCAAAGGAACACGGATTCTCTCTCCCCCTACCGGAATGTCATCCAGTACGTATTCTGAACCGCTATTATTATACTCTCTCACGATGTTGGCTGTAGTCCAGGTGAAGCCATCACCTATGAGCACTGCTAGTCTATCGTCGGGGGCATTATAGTTTGGGGGTGTTCCCTCAGGAGTCTGGCCGTACTTTAGAATGGCGGCATCAAACTCCAGCACGTAATCATCACTGGGGACATTGATCAGCGGCGAAATCAGGTATCCACCAATCGATCCCCAAACGTTGATCCTTGCTGCTTTGTCTGAAGATGGGATATTTAGCCAGTCATCGGTAACCCACATGCTGGAGCTGGGAGTGAAACTGATGGGATCAGCCAATGCTCCAGCCCATACCTCCCAATTATCCGGGGGACAACCCCCATCAAAGCTTTCTTCATAGGGAAACACTGTGATGGACGGATCCGGTAGGGTGGTGAAGCTCCACACCGGGCAATCCAAAGCCGGGCCGAAATCGTTGTATGGAACAATCCTCCAATAATAGGTGGTTTCATAATCCAGATACTGAGGAATTGTGTACTGGACTTCACTTAGTATCTGTGCCGAGACGATATTGGAGGGAGGATTGTCAGTTCCCAGCCACAATCTGTATCCGGTGGGCATTCCCCCGCTATGATACCAGCTAAGTGTAGTATTGATCGGTACGTTGGTGGCCAAATCCGTCGGGGACAGGGCAACACCGGGAGTCGGAGCTTCGGAAGAGGGAGTTACAAACCAGATGTTTGGACGCCGATCCTTTCTGCGAGTACCGTTTGAGGTGGGAAAGGAATTGGCGCTACCCGTATGCTGCACCGCAGTGTAGTTACTGGTTTCTGTGTAACAGAACTTTGGCGGTCCGCCGATCCTGCTGCCATCGCGGTTTTCCCACAGGATTTCGATACCCCAATTGGGATTGTAACTGTAAGGAGTATCGAGAATCACTTCCACCCATCCCGGTCCGGTCCAGGTGATGGAACCGTTGAACACCTGATAGTACCCGCTTGTCCCGGGGTAGTTAACCGTGTTCGAGTAATACTCCGAATCATAAAAGGCTTTCATGTATACCCTTTGGTTGTCGGTAACATATCCGGCCTGGTCGTTGCTGACCTGGAAGGCGATGCGAACTATGTCCAGAGTGTCTGTAAATCCCGCGGCCTGCATTTCTGCAGCGCTGTAGAAAAACTTACTCCAGTTGTAGTTCACATAGCCATAGAAGGGTACGTAGTTTTGGCTTGTACTGTCGTACCCGATCCGGTAATCCCCTGCTGATAGCGTACTAAATGCTATCAGCAGGATAAAGACTAGATAGGGAGTTTTTCGCATGATCTCTCCTTGTTTGTTTATTTGATTAGTGTGATTTTTTTACTGTCTCGCTTATCACCGGCTACCATGCGCAAGTAATACACTCCGCTGGCTACAGCTTTGCCTTTGGCATCGTTGCCGTCCCAGCTGATGCTGTGATTTCCGCTGGCCTTGTTTTCATTCACCAGTTCACGAACTTTTTGCCCCCTGATGTTATAGACCGATATGTTCACCAAGCCCGCTTTCGCAGTGTTGTAACGGATATTAGTCTGCGGATTGAAGGGGTTGGGGTACACATGCTTGATCTCGCTCACTATTTGAGGAGTTTCAGCTCCGGCATTGGATGTGGGACTGATTTGCCACCAGTTCATCAGATCCTGCATCCACTGTATACGGTGCGCAGGATCGCTTAGCTGCGAGAAGTCGAAGCTGAAATACATAGTTCTAAAGCTGGGGGTATCCACCGTGGTTCCCGCAACGCCGTGGTACAGATACGCCTGGCCGCCGATCGGTCCATCCTCAAAGGCATACACATAGTTTGCCCCGATCTCAGGATAGGGCACCTCATCATAATAAGGATCTCCTGCCGCATCAGACGGAAAGATGCAATCCGGACTGTTTGCATATACAGGATATTCCTCACCTGCTTCGCCAACCTGAGTTCCCGGCAGGGCTTTGATGGTACCGTTTGCATATTCAAAGCTCTCGGGTCCTCCCAGGCCGTTGGTGCCGCCACCCAATCCCGTGGCTACATAATAGGTCCTGAAGTATCCGGACATCATTCTGCGGATGGCGCTGGAGTTTGGGTGCGCGTGTTGTGAAGAGGCGAGGCCATCAGAGGCGAACCATACATTCTTTGGTGCCTGCGGTGTTCCCAAATCCAGATAATTCGTGATCGCGGTAGCCAGAGTGTAGGCCTGATCGCTGACCGTTCCAGTGCTGGAATAGACCAGGAGACCTTCATACTGCTCCGGAATACTGAAGTCGGGGTATTCTTCCCAGTTGTAAACGTCGTAGCTGATGTTCAGATCAGTCAGGATGTCTTCGTAAATGGGCAGTTCCACTCTCTGATAGTCTTGTCTGCCGCTATACATAATCAATACCTGGCTACCGGTGCCGGGCAAGATCTCAAAGTCATAGAACTCATCTGGCGCGCTTACCGGTAAAGTGGCTGTATTACCGTGCTCATCCATGGCAGAGAAGTAATACTTCACCCTGCTCCCGGGGGCAATGTCATTCAGATTGAAGAAATAGTCCATACCCTGAGATGTGGTGTGATCTTGTTCCTGCCAGCCACTCCCCAGATCATAATGAAGGCTGATCGTATCCAGGGAGGACATATCGGCAATCCTGGCTACCAATTCCATGTCTGATAAGAAGCTATTGCCCACCTCAGTGTGAGTGATGATGGGAGGCTGTGTATCTGTGCCGGCATAAAAGAGTATGGCCAGATCGTTGTGCAGCATGTTGCCTGCCGGTTCGATGCCCACATAGCTGTTGTTTTGGACAATCTCCCGTAGATAGGACAGCCCCGCGTTTGCCGCTTCATTCTGGATGGCGACTGTGGCAGAAAGACCATAGTCATGAGGGATCGAAGCCCCAGTCTGTCCCGTGGCCACGCTGTGATACTGCATCTTAATATCGCCTGATTCATGCAGGATCACCTGAAACTTCAACAGAGAATCTCCTCCGCTTCCGGCATGAAAGCGTACGTTGTCCCACTGGATCACAGTGTAGCGCGCGGGCGCTTCGCCAAAGCTCTGGAAATAAACATCTCCAGTGCCCTGATCGGCGTGCAGATCATCCCAATACACCGCGATAAGCCCCGGCATCTGATTGTAACCGGGGATGGGGTACATGTAGTTGAACATATTGCCATCATAATCCCAGTTGTTATCCGGATATTCATTGTACCAGTTGTTGCCTGCCAGGAGCAATTCACCATTGATATCCACGTACGCTGTGCTGTACACCGATCCGTAAAAGGGGAAATTGAAACCAAGCGGGATAGGCTCGCTGAAGTTGTCGTCCCCTCCAAAGGTTGGAACCTGATAAGTGATGCTGGAAGTGCCACTCTGGCTTATCTCGATCCAGTCATAATCTGGGCCCAGGGGATCATTGCTATCCAAAAAGCGGTAACCGAAATCATCCGGCCCGCCGGCACTAACGCGATATACTACAGTGCTTTCATAGCTGAGGTTGTTGTTATCGGGATAGCCATCCTCGGTGATAATCTCAAACAGGTAAGTGTATGTCCCTTCCTGAGCGGGAGTAAAGCTACTGGGAAAGATCACTTCAGCCAGTTCGTCCGGCGCCAGATTCATATCCATAAACGCAGTATCTGAATGTACGCTCTCTCCATCGGGACCCGTGATGCTGAGCTGCACTTCAATCTGATTGTCAAAGATCGCGGTACCTGCGTTCAAAACCTCAATGGCAGGGGTGAAGGGCAACAAGAGATACTCCCTATCACGTGGTGAAAGCACACTCTGAATCAGCAGGTCCACGCTGGGATCTTGCATCACGTTCACCAGCAGCGTATCCGTTGCATTTAGTCCGGATAGCTGATCGTGCAGAGTGAATATGGCTGGAGTGCTGCCAATATAGTCAGTGGCGGTGAAGCTAACCTGCAGCCCACCTATCTGGATATCCACCAGTTGGTTGGGCTCCACTGTTATATTCACATTGTTGATATCGGTGGCCACAGCGTAAGGAGTGAAATCCATGCTGTATCCCTCAGAGGCAAAGAAGCTGATTTCATCTGGTAGATTGAGCTCCGGCGTGATATTCAGCGGTTGGCCTATCTTCACGTCGTCCACCAGGATTCCGTAGGTGTCGCATTGCCAGAAAAAGCCCAGATAGACGTGCATTCCGGCGTATTGATTCAGTGAGACCGAGGCATACTGATAGGTGGTGCCGAGGCCTTGTAAATGAATTAGTTGGGTGTTGAAGTTGTTAGCTGCGCTACCGGTGGTGGATATATATACTTTTAGATCTTCTGTCCCCACCCAGGCCCGGGTGTAGAAAGACAGCGAATCCCCTTCACTGATCAGCAGTTGAGGGGTAATCAGCCAATCCGCGTTTTGATTGGGCAGATAGTTATCCACAAAGGCGGCACGTTGTCCACTGTGCGCGTTGGTATGGCTCAAATTGCGCCAGGTCATGCCGTCGCCGTCGTCGATGAAGCTCCAGCCCGCCGGTAGCGTGCTGATCCCTTCAAATCCTTCATCAATGTGCCACTGCGCTGAGAGCGACCATGCCGCCATCAGCAATACAAGGGTTATCACCATGTGTTTCATCTTCTATACCTCGCTTTTAAAGCTTTTAAGACTCGGGTTTTCCAGCTGTAAAAACCATTCACAGCTACCTTTTACATTGCCGCCCACAGAGCGGTTGTCGCCCCAATAAACCGTTACCAATCCACGGGATTTTTGCTTGAAGGACATGTCGATATTGGCCAGAGAGATATTGGGATTTGTCCCCATGCAGATCAGGGCGATCTTCTTCCCATCCGCTCCGCCACTATCTATCGCTTTTGCCAGCACCTGCTCGTTTTCAGCCGCGGAAAAGCTCACAATCTCGCCATTTTCGATGGAGATGGAGGGCTTCAGAATCCGTTCGCCCAATGCGTAGGCAATCTCAGCCTTGATCTGACCGTGGGTACTGCTGCTTTTGGGGACCATCAGCACTTCGCCGCCGGGATAATTGATCACCGGGCTCTGATGCCTGCTATCGCTGAAACTGCCGCATTCCGCCAGGATGTTTTCCACTTCAAAGACCAGGGCAGCCCGCCGATTCTGCAATTCCAGCTTTCCGATGTTCAGATACTCCTCGCAGGTCTCGATCGTGGATCGGCAAAGCTCTGTAAAGTCGATATCCAGGGCTTTCCAAAACTGCAGCTCACTCTCGATGGCTTTGTCTGAAAGCGTGTCATTTAATAGTCCCGGCATCATCGCGACCCTGATCTTGCGATCCCTGAGAATTTCGTGGCTCTTCACGTAGTGCTTCGCACGCAGCTTCTGCTTTTCCGGATCGGTCAGGGGGATGAATCTGGCTTCACCATTCAGGTTCAGATATACGTCATGGCTTTTCAGCAGCCTGTTAAAATGCGTGTAATCAGCGTTGAATGCCGCCAGGGAATACTCTTCATACTTTGCTCTCAACATCTGATTGTCTTGAAACAGCACTGTGCTGCGGATGCTCATTCTACCGGCTTCGATCAGGATCTTTTCCACCAGGGGCAGATTGTATTTGCCCGTCACGATTAGTAGCTTCTGCCCACTACGCAACTTCAGTGAATCCCGAAGAATCCTGGCCGCGATATCAGCTAGCTGGATCTTGTATTCACTCTCCAGAATGCGATTGATCACTCCCCGACTATTGATCAGACCTTCTCCGAGGTGCTCCCCCAAAGCAAAATCCAGCACATAGTTCTTGGCGGTGGCGCGGTAGTATACTTCCTTGCCGTTGTCCGGGTCGCAGTCCTGAAGCTCAATCAAGTTTTCTTCCAGCAGTTTGCTCAGGTTGTAATGTATCTTCTGTTTGCTCACGCCAAAACCGGAGGCCAATTGCTGACAGGTGGCAGCGCCTTTGATCAGCTCGCGCAGCATGTCATACTTTAGTGAGTTTCCCAGTTCGCGCACTTGGGAGTGCTTGGCGATGATCTGAACATTTTTTATCATATTTTCATCCTTATCCTGAACACTTCGTAACAATGGTCATTTGAAACGATCGATACATAAGCGTTAATAACAGTATGTTACGTTACAATGCCAGCATTTGAGAGCGCCATCAGATTGTCAAGATTTTTTTGACTATATCCGCTGAAATCTTCAATGTATTGCTCCCAGAACCACTCTCTTAACCCATCTCAAATGCACAGCGTTCTAAGCTCCTGCCGCTTTCTGGCTGCAGCGCTTCACTATAGCCGGTCAAGGAATACTCATACGTTTACATGACCGGTGTATGAGAGGTGTTCCAGAGGCATACGAGGACAAAGACGGCAAGAGGAAGGAAATCTAAGCCGGGAGCTGCCAATTTCTTCCTTGACACTTACTTCGCAGTCCAGATAATCGACACACCTTGAAGAGATTCTAATTCATTGGGAACTTAAACTACTGGATCCCATGGAGATAGTATTTATCGTTGTTGCGACCGGGTGAGCTCGGATCTTGCCCCGAGCGTGGCGAATAGCTTTGTTTATTTAGTTTATGCAGGAGAAATTGATGTTTTTTTGTATGTGCCATAGCCAAAATGCCCAGATAATGATCGGAAAGCCCTCAGGCCCGACCAATACTGGCGTTGAGCTGATGTGCCCGGACAATATCTCATCCTGCTGCTCCACCTTAGACTTTCTAAATATGAACTCCCAGGTATCTCAAACCCCCTGGGTATACTTCCGCTTTGTTTACCAATCTTTCGTTGATATCATATCCTCTTCGCGCAAGGGGATCCCTTTTGTCCAAATTGTCAATACTCTAACCGGCTGAAGCTTAGCTCTGTCAGCCTGATCTTTAAAAACATCTCAATATGGAGAATACATTATGAAGAAAATTGGATTACTCATGATCATGCTTACCGCATTGTTAAGCTTTGCGTTTGCTGAGAGTATGGTATTCACAAACTCTGTAACAGGGGCTGATTCAACACCTATTACCGCATCCATAACGACTGCGGGAATCCCTGTGGGATCTGAGATTACCAGTACGCAAATCACGCTCACATTCGGCAGCTCTGCTTATGCTGGTTCCTGGTATGATGCAGATCTAAACGTTAATGGCGTTCACTACCCAGAAGTTGGTTGGCTTGATGCTGATGTTTACACAGAACTAAATGGTTTAGGCCCCAATGGCCTAACTGTGTCAGCGACTTCTGTCGACTCAGATGATTACGACGATAGCATTACTTTAGCCTTAACTGTAGAAGTGTTTTACACTCCACCAGCGGGAACTCCCGATTCTGCTTCCAATCCAAATCCTGCCCACCAAACTACTAATGTCCCAATAAATGGTAATCTTTCTTGGGATTTTGGTACTGATACAGACACCTACGATCTTTGGTTTGGCCCCACAGGCAGCATGGTTAAAGTCGTTGACGGAGCAGCATCTGGGGTAAGCGGTTCTTTTGCCTACAATGATCTGCCAAATAATACCCAGTATTCCTGGCGTGTAGACACCATCAATAATACATCTGGGATTACCACAACAGGCACCGTTTGGACATTCACTACAGCTTTACCAGAAGGATTGGTACAGATTGGGAGTGGATCTGTTACGACTTTGAATCTTCCCTTGAACCCATACTATGGATACAATTATTCTCAGACAATTTACTTACAGAGCGAAATCAATGTTTCTGGTCAGAGAATCGAGAAATTGTATTACAACTGGAATGGTCTGGCTGCTGGAACCAATACTAAAGACTGGACCATTTACATGGGGCATACCGATAAAACAGCTTTCTCAAGCACAACCGATTGGGTCCCCTTTGCAGATCTGACAGCGGTTTTCAGTGGTATTGTTACATTGCCTGCTTCAGCGGGTTGGGTGGAAATCATCCTAACAACCCCGTTCACATACAATAACACTGGTAACTTGGTGATTGCGGTAAATGAAAACACTCCTGGAGATGATGGAAGCTTAGCAAAATTCTTTGGAACGAGTTTCGCTACAAACCGAGGCTTGCGCCGACAGAATGATAGCTCAGCCTATAATCCCGCATCCCCCGGAACAGGTACACGCGAATCAGGGATTGGTAACGTGAGACTCCAGTTTGGCGAGATTCCCACGGTCCCAACCTTTGCCTACAGTCCTGCAAGCCTCACTTTCAACAATGTAGTTAGTGGAACAAGCTCTGGATGGCAAAATGTAACAGTGATTAATAACGGACAAGGGACATTGGACCTTTATGCGAGTGATCTCAGCCTGATCGGAACCAATGCCTCTGATTTTGAATTTGATGCATCCAATCTTCCTACCGCACTCACAGCGGGTCAATCCGAAACTATCCCTGTACGTTTTAACGCCCCTGGCATCGGATCATACAGCGCAACTTTACGCATGAATTATGAAGGCACAGATTACGACGTTGCTCTCACAGGAATAGGTGTAGCCCCATTCGTAAACATGAGCAATGGTTCAACCACATTGGCCGTAGGCGAAGTCTGGAATTTCTACGATTCCGGTGGTGTATCCGGACAGTATGCAAGCTCAGAAAACTTCACTTATACCTTCAATCCGCCTGATGGATATCGCTGCATAGTTGAGTTTACAACTTTCAATACAGAAACCAACTATGATTTCCTCAAACTCTATGACGGCATAGATAACAGCGGAACCCTGATTGGTAATTATAGTGGTACCACAGTTCCCGCCAGTTATACATCCATAACTACCGGTAGTCTGACCTTTGTGTTTACTTCTGACGGATCTGGTGTTAGAGACGGTTGGGCGGCAACAATCAGTTCCGAAGAGCTGCCTGATGTCCCTATTCTGTCGCACAGCCCAACATCAATTGCCTTCCCTATAACGAAAGCAGGGGAAAGCTCTGCCGCACAGAATGTAACAGTTACTAATACTGGTGGATCAGTCCTAATCTTAAACCCCGATGATATAAGCATAGACGGTATGACCGGTGATTTCGATTTCAGTACAGAGAATTTACCTGCCAACCTCTCTACCGGCCAATCAGTAACAATTCCGGTATTCTTCACACCGCAAAATGCCGGAGATTTTACAGCAACCTTGCTGATAAACTATGAATCTGTAAATTACCAGGTTGCTCTAACCGGAACAGCCTATCCCGATACTTATGTCTTCGAAGGCTTTGAAGGCGCCAGCTTCCCGCCTGCGGGTTGGGCAAACCCGGGATCCTGGAGCAAGAGTACCTCTACATATTTTGAAGGGACAGGATCTGCGTACAAATATGGCTATTCTTTGAACCCATACATACTTTCCACACCAAAATTCGAAATCGCGTCTGGTGATCGCCTGATGTTCATGGGAAGAGTTAGTAGTACCACAGCGACTCTGGACATTATCTATTCGCTGGATAGAAGCGACTGGACTATCTTGCAAACCCTAACTGCACCTACTGCAAATTCATGGTTACAGGTTGATGTTGATCTTTCTCCGATTGTGGGTTCCAAAACGGGTGTAGGATATTATCTGGGTTTCAGGGCTAACTCGACGTATGTAAGTTATTACATCGACAATGTAATCATGCCCCCATATGCTCAGGAGGCTCCGGAAGCTGTTACACTTGTTGCTCCTGCCGATGTTGCGGCCAATATTGGACTATTGCCAACTCTCAGTTGGACTCCGGCTGCAACGGGTGGTATACCCACTTCTTATGACATCTATCTTGAGGCCAACGATAACACATCAGCGGATCCCACAACTCTGCTGACCAATGTCGCTGCCTCTCCATACACATTAACTACTGCTCTCGAATACTCTACTACCTACATCTGGAAAGTAGTGGCGAAGAATGCGGTTGGTGATGCTCCTGCCAGTGCTGTACGCAGCTTTACCACAATGGCTGATCCTACAGTAAGCAGCTTCCCCTACGTAGTAGATTTCAGTTCGTGGCCTGTAACTGATTGGACGCAGCAAGTTGGTTTATATCCAAATCCTACAGGATCCGGCTCTCAATGGGAAAGAGACGATTGGTTAAACGGTCCCTCCGGTAACAACGCTGCCAAAATCAATATCTATGGAACTACCCGGTATGGTTGGCTTGTAACTCCACCCATAAATATCCCTGGTGCAAATTATCAAGTGAAGTTTGATGCGGCACTGTTAGATTGGAATGACACCTTTGCCCCCTCAACAACACAGGATGATGATAGATTCATGGTACTCATGAGTGATAACCCTGATATGAGCAGTTCTACAATTCTTCGCGAATGGAACAACACTGGTTCAGAGTGGGTATTCAACGATATTCCTGCCGATGGAGAGACTTATATCATCAATCTTGCAGGAGTTACTGGAGTGAAGTACTTTGCTTTCTATGGAGAATCTACGGTCAGTGGAAATGGTGATAATGACTTCATGATAGACAATGTTACCATCAAGGGTCCTGATTACCCTGAGGGAATATCGATAGTAGTGGGTGATGATACCATCACAGTCTCCAACGGTTCTGCCAACAACGTTCCCGACGGCGTGATCCCTGCTATACCCAATGGCACATTTGTTGCTGCAGGAAGCTTCGTACTGGAACTCCTCGGCTCAGGTCCCTGGACTGTTACCATTGAGACAGACGCTCCTTGGGGTGCGTATTTCAAAGACGGCGCTTGGACTGCGGTAGAAAACGTTGGTGGGTTTATCACCTTCGATATAAATGCCGATAAGAGTCTCACTACCCCCATCATTCTGGGACCTGTGGATCCCACCCTTCCCGTCACTCTGTCCAGCTTCACCGCTGTACTCACTGCAGACATGCATGTGAACCTGACCTGGGTAGCGGAAACCGAAGTGGATCACGCTGGATACAACGTCCTGCGCAGCGAAGTGAAAGAGCTTTCCACTGCTATCTTTATCAATACTTCTTTGATTGATGAAGGTCAGAATGTGGGAACTCAGGTGAAATACAACTTCCTCGACAAGGAAGTGT
>JAEWNJ010000148.1 GCA_023392795.1 Candidatus Cloacimonadota bacterium | reverse complement strand
CAGTTTACATGAAACGAGAACCTATTTCTGGCGCAAACCATCCCTATCTGAGCAAAATCACTCAGTTTGTTTCATGTCAAGCCAAGTCTGAGGTTTGCTAGTAATCATATGCTAAAAGACATATAGTTTTACATGCGTGCTCAAACACACAATCCATATATCGCGGATTATTGAAGGTGTGCTTGTCACAAACGGTAGTTCATAAAGAACTCATGACCATGTTTAGCACGGCTTTTCTCAAAGGAAAAATCCAGTCTGTCGTCGGTCTTTTTTGTGGTGCAAACCATAAATCAGCTTGATAATAAACATGTTAATCCATTAGGAACATCATACAAAACAATATCTACGCGCTGTCAAATCAGATCAATGATGAATATGCAAGCAGCAGTCGGAGGGCTGCGCACGACACCCGGAAGTTTCATTCTCGGTTGCGAAACGCGTTTCATGTGAGTTTAGATAGCCTGAGAATAGAAACGCTGATCTGAGTCCTGTAGGGACGACAGTTTAGATGATTATCTCCATGTCTATCTTGTGATTAGCTATATCTAAACTGCCGTCCCTAGCGGGACTCAGATGGCTGTAGGACGCACGTTGCTACCTAAACTGCCGTCCCTAGCGGGACTCAGATGACTGTACGGCGCACGTTGCTATCTAAACTGCCGTCCCTAGCGGGACTTTGATGGCTGTCGACGCACGTTGCTACCTAAACTGCCGTCCCTAGCGGGACTCAGATGGCTGTACGGCAGACGTTGCTGCCTGAACTGCTGTCCCGGCGACACGAGACGTGTCGAATCCTATCTGGATTTGATTAGTATGCCTGCAAGCGGATCCCTACGGGGCGATGATCAGAGATGTTGGCATAGTAGGCTGAGAGTCCGCCGACATGGCTTTCCACTCTGATCGCCTTACAGAAGTTCCCGGCATGGGAGAAATCCGCGAAGAGTTCGTCGGAGATGAGTATATGATCCAAGATGCTGATGTAAGAAGGATAGGATACCGTATTTGGGGTGGGATTCTGAGCAATGGGCATGGTGGCGAAGAGATAGTCCCCGGGGCGGTCAAGAAATGCCATGAAGACGTTGGTCTCCTCCGGTTCCTGAATCTGGTCATTCAAATCGCCCAATACGACCACCCGCTGATCGTCCAGGTTTTCGCGGATGTACTCTTCCAGGAGGTTGCTGGCGGTCAGGCGGCGGTTTTCCTCGTCCCATATATCACTTTCATCGATCACATTATCTCCCAGGGCTTTGAAATGATTGTTTATGATATGGTAATCTTTTGAGGCAAAGCTGATCTCCAGAATGTAGGGCGGACGGGGGAAGGGATTGGATTGACCGTCGAAAACGGTGTAGGCGTCATTCACCGTAACGGTTCTGGCATCATAGAGGTAGGCCAGACGGTAGGATGAAGTGGAATTGTAGATGTAGGCCTCGTAGTAAGGGATGGCATCAGCGAGGGCATAAAACTGGGAGTAATCCATCACCTCCTGGAAGGCGATCACTTCCGCCTGAATCTCTGGGATGATGTCGGCCAGCAGGTTCACAGTGTTGTTGTTCAGGGGGAAGGTCTTGAGATTCCAGGTGACCAGGTCCAGCGTGGTGGGACTGCCAAAAAGCAGGCTTTCATCGTCCACCACAGGTGGCGTCAGATGGTTGTTTTCCCCACACGACACGAGCAAAAATGCCAGCAGGATGGTCCAGATGATGGTGTATCCAATACGCATATACATTCCTTAATTATCGGGCTTTATCCATGTAATCCCCGTTGAAATGCAAATGCTGGGAAGGGCAGGATTTGTCAAGCGAGGAATTGGATGGGGTTGAAGCCCCATGCCCAGGCAAGATTATGTCATTTCAAAGTGGAATCCGGATAAATGAATAACGCGAGCTGCCCGGATGAGCAACTCGCGTTTAATGAGTAAGATCCCAGATTTATCCTGCGAAAAGTGTTTACTTCATCAGCAGCATTTTTCGGGAATAGCTCTGAGCACCCAAATCCAGACGGTATAGATAGATACCACTGGCCACTGTGCGCCCGGAAAGATCCGTGCCATCCCAAACGAAGCTATTGGTGCCTGCTTCCAGATCGCCTTTGTGCAGATAGCGCACCAACTGGCCCTTGGTGTTATAAATAGCCAGAGTAACGGCAGAAGCAGTCTTCAGATCAAAGGCAATGGATGTGGTGGGATTGAAGGGATTCGGGTAGTTCCGCAGGTTGGTCACAGGGACGGGCATCACGCCATCGGATGCTGATACATAGTTATCCGGAGCAGTAGTGCTAAAGCGAATCGCCAGCCCGGCAACAAGTTCCTGGGCAGTAACGGGATACACGTTACAATAGCTGTAGGTGAGGCCAGAGAGCTGATGATGATCCTCCAAGCCCACAGTACAGTAATTTGTGGTGGTACCGGGATTATCCACCGTGTGATACTGGATCACCACATCCCCATCAGCGCCGTCAATCGGATAGAGGATGATCTGGAATTTCTCCAGAGAGGCATCGTCACCGGCCTGAATGGTATATTGGTTGTACGCCTCGTTCCATTGAACGATGAAGCGGTTATTGGCGGAGTCGTACCAATGCAGGATGCGCATATCGGCAAAGATGTCGTTATTGCTTGCATCCACACCGGTTTTCTTGCCTTTCAGATCGTCCCAATATGCTGCCACCAAGGCTTGAGGACCGAGCGCGGCGGGGATATAGTGATTGTTAAAATAAGCTTCGGCACAGGGCACAAAAGAGATCCAGCCATTTGATGATATGGTTACGGA
This sequence comes from Candidatus Cloacimonadota bacterium, assembly GCA_023392795.1. GTDB lineage: Bacteria > Cloacimonadota > Cloacimonadia > Cloacimonadales > Cloacimonadaceae > UBA5456. The sequence continues at coordinate 5,562 of JAEWNJ010000148.1, read as the reverse complement.
TTCATAGTCCACGCCATAGAAGCGGAAGCTGAAGGGCAACTGCACGTCCAAGACCCCGTCATCCATCACGGTCCACAAAGTACCGGAACCGCCAAGGAGGGGATCAAGCTCCACCCAGTTGTAAGCAGGGGCTTTGTCATATTCCGTGTCGCCGCTATCATAGGCGAAGTAGCCGTATTCATCCGGACCGGTGGGATCATTCACGGAAGGGCTGCCCGCCGTAACGGCATAGAGAGCCATCCATTCATATCCGCCCGCGTCGCTGAATTCGAAGCGCAAGGGGATGTTTCTGCCGTCCCAGGCACCGCTCTGAATGCTGATCGGGACAGAGAAGGTCTTGTCCTCGCCGGGATTGATATCGCCAATACTGATCGGGGTGGGGGCAATGATGGCGGCTTCCGTTCTGGAGTAGGGAATTACCTGAGCGTTCTGCATGGCAGCAGTGCCGTTATTGGCAACGGAGAAAGTGATATTGGTGCTTTGACCGACAGCGGGATTCGCCGAATGGTTCCACACGGAAAGTTTGGCACCTCCTCCAGCGAGGCGGAACATGTGGGTTGAGGCGGGATTGGCAGTGCGCAGGGTGAGATTGATGACGTCGCCGGGCTTGATCTGATTGTTTGCAGCCAGAGAGAAATTCAAAGTGTGGGTAGCTCCGGGGGCCAGGGCGAAGGCATCGGCATTCTGCAGAGAAATGTCCAGATTCTCCAATGCGTCGATCGACGCGGTGATGCCGCTAAGATTGGCGGAACCGTAATTCTTCAGGGTAATGGCAGCATCAATGCTTTGATTGGCATTGAGCGTGAGGTCGGCAGCACTGTTTGACACCACCCCGATACCCGCGTCAGAACCCACAGTAAGAGTACGCACCAGCGGGACCCAATTGGGTTTGGAAACGGTAAGCAGCAGATCGCCGCTCACTTCGGGGTCGATATTCAGGATTGCCACGCCATCCACGACTTTGGCGTATTCAAAGTTCACTCCGTCTTTGCTTCCGGAGACCAGAGCGCCTTCCAGGTTCGGGGCTGTAATGCTGATATGCGAGGCGGATTGAGCGAAGCTGAGCCCGTCATCAAGGATGTTTTCGGTCATTACATTGGGTTCCAGGATCCACATGTTCATGGAGGGATCGGATAAGATGTTGTAAACGTGGAAGTAGAAGGGCACGTACATCCCCGGTTCCAGATCGTTCAGGTAGTTTTTGTATAGTTCGATTTTGCCCATCAGGACACTGGTACCAAAGCCGCGTACGCCATAATCCAGGATCGAGCGATAAGCTCCGCTGGAGATGGTGTTATTCAGCCTTGTTTTGGTGTGCAGATCAGAAGGACCCACAAAGGCTACGCAACCGCCAAGATTGGCTGTGGTTCCCATCCGCATCCACTTCTCGCCAAAAGAAGGATTTACGCTGTTGGCAAAATCACCGGTGTTGCACACGATGGAGTATACGATGGGCATTTTCTGCCCGTTGTAGGTGTTATTCAGGTCGGGAATATGGAAGGACGGATAGTGCCAACCGTTGGCATCTCCCCACCCGCGATAACTGATCAGCTGGACACCTTGATTGATGGACTGCTGAATGGGATAGGTGCCAGGGTAACTGGGGGGGTAAAACACCGTATCCACCTGCGTGTATCCGAAATCCAGGAGCCGATCGCGAAACCAGCGGCTCATCAAAACCGGGGTGGTGGGGCGAAGACCGCCCTCAGCGTAGTTGCCCGCAACCGCGAGAGCTCGCTTCATCCAGGAGGTATCTTCCATAAAGGGTTGGGATTCATAGCGGATGGTCTTGGTGGTCATCACCAGAAATTCCATGATATCATTGAAAGAGAACCGACCCACCAGCATCTCAGGGAAATAGTCATCTCCGTCCAACAGCGCGTAGTATTGATCATCGGCGTCGTTTTCCGCATACTCCGGAGAGGGGAAGAAGTTTGTGGGGATGGCATAGGTGCCCACCGTATCGCCAAATAGCATCAGGTAATCGGCGTGATGCTCCTGATAATGTGTGTTGATGGCATTCTTGATTTCCTGCAGGCTGTTGCCCGCGTCCGCTTTATTGATCACGAAGACTTCAATGCCTAATTGGCGTTTCCAGCGGATAAAGTCTGCTTGATATGTACTGAGATTCTGATGACTGATGATCAGCATCTTGGGGCGGGAAAGGGGCAGGTTTCTCAGGTAAGAGCTGTCCCAGTTATCGGCCAGCGCCTTGTAAGCATCAACGAAGGCGGAAGAGAGGCTGAGCGGATAATCCACCGTCCCGCTGCCCGAGAGCGAAAAATCCAGCTCATCAAGCGTGAGAACTTCATCAGCGATGGTGTATTGAGTATTGATCTTCACCGTCACACCTTGCATTTCTCTGAAGGTAAAGGGCTGCATGGCGACAACCGCGTCCGGCAGAATTTCGGTGCGCGTGGATTGGTAATTGCCTTCAGTGTCAAAAACACGCCAGGTCATCTGATTGATCTGGACAGTAGCTTCACTATATGGGAAGGCAAAGGTCCGGCTGATCATCGGAGTATCGGGAAACTCATCCCCTTCTCCGTATTGGTTTTCATATTCGGGCATCGGGCTTTGGCGCAGGCCTTCAAAGCGGGCGTTAATCTCCCCGGCTGATTCCTGAATGCGTTCCAAAGCGGCCGCGTTGAGTAAGCATATACTCAGCATTGCTATCATTATTATCAGTTTTCTCATGAGTCCTCCCATAAAGTGTATTCAGCCTATATGCAAGAAGCGTTCCGAAATCCGGGCAAAGCTATTTCCATTGTCCCGAGGTGTATGATTTAGTTAAGGAAAAACCAGCGCAGACGAACGTGTAATGACGGGGGGATCGGATACACACCCATGATGCTGCTATCGATCACGTTCTGTGCGCTCACCGTGATGTCAAAGAGCCTGCCCACCTTCAGCAGCAGCCATAGGTCAAGAATGGTGGAAGCTTCCACCAGAGCTGGATTCCCGGCATTGGCAAGATAATAGTGCGAATGTCCCAGGAGCCTGAATCCCCCTTGCAGGGCGTTATCGTAGCCCAGATGCCTGGTCAGGCTTGCCGATGTGGAAAAAGTGTATTGGGGGTTTTCCATCAAGTGTTGATTGTAGTCGCGGATGGTCCATCCCGGATGCAGCGAAAGCTCCCAATCGCCCCAGCGGGGAGTGAATCCGGCATAGAGCCTGAGGAGTGCCTGATCGTCCTTGAGATCGTGCAGAGAACTGGTCTGATTGATGTTTTGATATGCAACACTGGCGTGAATCTGCCAGAATCTCTCGCGCCAGCTTGCGTACACACCAGTTTCAAAATCGGAGAAAATGCTCAGTCCGCTCATCAGCGTGCCATCCGCGGGATTTTGTACCATATAATCCGGCTCACGATCGGCATGATAGCGACGGTCATACAGCCCCATATCCAATTTATAAAGGCTTTTACCGATCGATGCATAGCTGCTGATCCGCTCCCAATCGGCCAGAGATGTCTTTAGCGTGGCATCCAGCAGGTAATGGTTTTCTGCGGATAGCTCCAGTAGATGATCGTAATCTTCCTGGTTGTAAGTAAAAGCGTGGCTGTAATCCCGTTCGATATCTGCATATTCATAGCGCAGTCGATACTGGTTTATCCCATGGGCCACACTGCTTTCTGCCGCCACTTGTAGGGCTTTACTGCTTCTTTTTTGATCAAATGATCCGGAAGATTCACTATCCCTGGAGCTGAGGATCGAAAGCTGTAGCAAGGGATGCCGGAGATGGCTGTAAACATGGCTGTATTTATGCTTTATCCGGTATGAACTCGGAGTCCAGTAATATGGCAACATTTCCAGGCTGGCGGCGTTTTTGGAATACGAGGCGTACTCAAAAGCCCAGTCAAAATCCCCATATCGATAGGATAGATACGGCCTGATAGATGAACCACTCTTGGGTAGATCCAGCCAATAGCCATTCTGCATGGTATAATCCAGATACAAGGCACTGCCCTTGATGCCAAACACATCGCCTTTACCCCCAAGAAAGGAAACATCCCGGCTGTCGTAATCCCCCAGAGATCCGTACAGCGCAGAAACAGTAACCGGTAAAGTATAGGGCAAATGCTCGCCATTCAATTCCCCAGGAGTATAGGTAAAATGGTGGTAGCGTGAAAGATAATCCAGGTAAAGTCCTTGATCCATCATTGTCTGCGGTCGGGTAAAGCCATGGATTTTGAGAGCATAAGGATCGAAATGACCCTGCAAAACACCGCTGCCAAAGCGATATTGCACGGGTAGATTATCCCGACTGTACCACAAGAGCTCATCCCGCATTTCGGCAGCCCTTTTCTGATCTATCCACAGCAGCACTTCCTCTTTTTCCACTACAGGGATCTCGACTTGTTCGGGATACAGATCCTCCCAGTCCTGTTCAAAATCCTGAGAAGCAGTGAGTGAATCGATGAAGGCTACGCTATCTGCGGCGGCGGGACTATCCAGCTCTTGGAGAGGATCATATACCTGCGCCACCAAAGGAGAGATTACCAGCAGGATTATAGCCAGGAAGCCTGAACGTACCATTGGTATGTCTCCAAAATCAGTTGCTCCAGCCGTGGTTCGGGATTCCAGCCCAAAATGGATCTGGCTTTTGCAGGATCAGCCAGCCAGGCTTCCGCCGTGATTTCCCGGAACTTTTCGCTATTGATGATTCCGGCCTTATGTCTCAGGCGGCCAATCATATCTGATGCCTGGAAAGCTGGACGGGCCAGAGCTTCGGGGATCACAATCTGATGGAGTCTCTTCCCCATCACCCGGCAGATACACTGGGCAATATCGGCCTGATTGTACACCTGATTGTCAGTGGCATAAAAGATCTCTCCATACGTCCGGGGATTGCCGCAGACCAGCAGTAAAAAGGCAGCCAACTGGCGTACATGGATCATGTTTAGTGGCCTCTCTTTTCTGCCGATTTGAGTGCTGAGGCTATAGGAGCATAGCTTGAAGAGATTCAGGAAATCTCTGTCTCCGGGGCCATATACTGAACACGGACGGATAATGGTATAGGCCTGACGGCTTTCGCGTTTGATCATTTTTTCGGCCATTAGCTTGCTCTTGCCATAAGAAGTAAGCGGATGAGCTTCAGCATCTTCGGATAAGAGAACCCCACTGGGTGAGGGGCCAGCCGCGGCCTGAGAGGAGATATAAACCAGATGTATGGGTTTGGTTACCGAGTTTAGCGCTGCGACAATCTTCCGGGTGAGTCCCAAGTTTACCCTGATCATATCCAGATGATCGAAAGCAACTGTTTTCCCGGCATTATGCACCAGTACATCGACGTCTTCGATGGAGTTACGCAAGGAGGTGGGATCATCGTAGTCCATAATACGGATTTGGTAATTGCCAGATGGCAGGCTGGCGGATTTGCGGATGAGCGCGATTGCTTCATTACCAGACTCTGCAAAGTGGTTTATGATGGTATTGCCTACGAAACCATTGGCACCTGTGATAGCTATTTTCATCGGTCACCTATTCTTGAAGAAGTGGTGGGCGTTAAGGGACTTGAACCCCTGACATCTTGCTTGTAAGGCAAGCGCTCTCCCAACTG